>JAZRCQ010000159.1:0-19099 GCA_045659845.1 Eubacteriales bacterium | reverse complement strand
GCCCCCCGCCCACGGGGGCCATCACTTCCTTTTGACAGAACACAGAGATCAAGCTCGCGGAGCTTTTTCTCGTAGTCATGCACCCAATAAAGGGTGACGAGCTTACCGTCGTGGTAGGTGCAGGTGCGTCCCACAGCCTCGCGAACGGCGAGAATGATATCGTCGTCGTTGAAATCAAAATCAACGTACTGATAAGCGTGAGAAAAAGAGGACAAGCGATCGTTGATCAGCTCGCGATCCTTCACGATCACGTCAACAATTTCCCAATGCAGCAGATCACGGGAGGCGATCATCCCCAGCACGTTTCTCTGAGCATGCCAAAGTCCGGTGGGCAGGGAGGTGAGAGCAACGTAGAGCCCGGTTTTGGGATCGCGCTTGACCATAAACTTGGATTCGGCCGTGGGCATGGGAGTGAGGCCACCGCAGGATTCCACCGGCGTTAAGGTCTTACCGTCGGGCGTGAGGTTGAAGATGGCGGCATAGCCGTTTGTTGTGGGGGCATCGATGCGATAAACGGCAAAGAGATCTCCATTGGGGCCGATCACCACGTTGCCCTCCTCGAAGCAGAAGCGAGCATCCGGCTTGCGGGTGTATCCGGTGATGCGAGCGTAATCATCAGAGGAGATCAGGCTGTTGGGATTGCTGTCGGAGCGGGTCCAATTGGAGGGATCCAGCAGATCCTTGCGCGTGTCGGCACTGAGGATCGCATTATTATAGGCAACGTAGGCGCGATCATTGGCAAAGGCCACGGCTGTGGGGGCTTTTCCCGCAATGGCGATCTTGGTGTCCACGGAGGTGAAGCGAAGCGTTTCGGGATCGTAAACGGCCACAAGTGCAGTGCGATGGAGGAGAGAATTTCCGAAGAGCCAAAGCTTATTATCCCATTCGCACAGGGTTGCCCAACGCAGATCGACCGCGCAGGCCACGCGCTCCCAGGTTTTTCCGCCGTCGGTGCTCTTTACCAAATCGGTGTCGGTGGCGATCTCATGGTGATTCTGCAGTCTGGAATTTTCGTATGCTACGTAGATCACGTTTTCGCCATTTTCCTTGCGGCAAACGATTGCAGGGGAATAGTGGGTGATGTAAGCGTTGGCGGTGTAGTCATAGAGATAGTCGGAATCGAACTGCTCACCGATCACAACGGCACGGGTGCGCTCTACGTTGAAATTGCTATCGGGCATATGCTCGTTGTGGTAGAAGCTCCACATTTTTTGAAGCTGATCCGCATTGGTAAATCCGTTCACCTCTGCTTCTGCATCGGCGAATGCGGGGGCATCCTGAGGATACACCACGGCCAGCGCGTGAGCGGGATCTGTTTCCAGAGTGAAGCAACCGCTTTCCTCCACCAATCCTGCCAGATCGGCATAGCCCTTTTCATCGGCTGCAACGGTCTTTGCGAAAACGCGTTCAGCAAAGACGGCGGGGATCAGAATCCGTCCGTCCGCCTCCTGAATGGTGGGGAGAGCGGCGTTCGGATCCATGCGATGGAGAAATCCGAGATAGAGAGCATCGGGACTGCCAACGTGAACGGCGAACCCGCAGGTGCCCAGTCGCTTGGTCACGGCTTCGGAGATGGCGATATCCTTTTTCACGTCCTCGGACTTGAGGCTGGAGTGAAGGCGCTTCGCCTTTTTCACCCAGCTGGAGTAGGTACCGTAGATATGTCCGGCAATCGAAACTACCTCCCGATAGAATTCATCCTTATGAAGGTCGGACAACCTGCCGAAGCGATTGTCAACGGCGGTCCACGTCTTTTCCGTTTCCGCGGCGGCAAGAGCATCGAGAAAGAGCTTCATTCCGAGCGCCACGCCGAAGCGATCCTCGGAAAGGAAGCAAAGGGTATTGTTGAAGCAACCGACAAAATAATCATCGGAGGAGGTGAAATAGGTGCGAATAAGGTCGGCGACGGGATGAGCTGCAGTTCCAAATACCATGCAGGGCTCGTTGCAGGGCTCGGTATCGACCAGCGGAAGCACGGAAATGCCGCAACGTGCCGAGATCAGATCGGCAGCGCGCTGAGCGATATCGGCTGATTGCTCGGTTTCGGCATGATAGAGCAGGCGATAAACGGTGGAGTCATTTTTTTCAAATCTCATAGCGGTTCCTTTCTCCCCGCGGAGGGGACTGTTTTTATTGAGAGAGAGCGGTCTTCTTGCTCTCACCAAGGGCATGGTAGGGAAGGATCTCATAGGGGAGCGCCAAGGAGCGGCAAAAGGCTTCCGCGCGCGAAAGCTCCTCTCCGGCGTTGAAATTCGGGATGCACGGAATGCGAACCAATAGGTTGGCACCGAGGGATACCAAACGGCGCAGATTCTCTAAAATCAGCGCATTGGAAACTCCCGTTCCGAGCATATGCAGCTGCGGATCGATTGCCTTCACGTCATATAGGAACAGATCCACAAGAGGAAGCAGCGACTCGAAGGAGGAGAAGGGAACGTGTCCCGCGGTGTCAACGGCAACGTGGATGCCTTTCTCTCGGCAACGCTTGGCCATAGAGGCGAGAAACTTCGGATGCAGCATGCATTCTCCACCCGAAAAGGTGACCCCGCCGCCGGTTGCTTCATAGTAGGGGCGGTCGGAAAGCAGGATCTCCATCAGCTCTTCCTCCGGGTAGCGCTTTCCGTAGAGGCGGCGCGCTTGTGATGGACAGATGGAAACGCATCTTCCGCAGGCATTGCAATCCGTTTTTTCGCAGGCGCGGCGGCAAGCCCCGCATCCGATGCACTTGTCTTGAAAAAAGGCGATCTGCGGCTGAGGCGCTTTTCCCTCCGGATTATGGCACCAGGCGCAGTTCAGGTTGCATCCCTTGAGAAATACGGTGGTTCGAAGCCCGGGACCATCCACTGTGGACGCGCGTTTGATATCAAAAATGAAGGGTTGGCTCATTGGTCACACCCGATTCAGCTCTGCCAGATCTTCCTCCGTCAGGGCGATCTCAAGCCCCTTCAGGTTCGCCTCCAGATGCTCCTTGGAGCAGCTGAACAAGGGGATGATCCGAGGAAAGCCATCGCATCGATGCAGATTGGTGAGCCATGCAATCACCATCGCGGAGGGTGGCACTCCCTTTTCGGCGGCAAATGCGCGAATTCGTTCCATGCGTTCTCCTCCCTCAAATTCGTTAGGGAGACGGGAGGGGGCGTCGTAGGCGCCCTTGCAAAGGCAGGAATAGGAAATGAGCGGCATCTGCTTTTGACAGAGAAAGCGGAGACGCTCTCGGTCCGTGATCTCGTTGAAGGTGTATTTGGGCGCTACGGCTTCGTTACGGTGAAGATAAGTGAAGCGCTGTTGCATCACGGTATAGGGAGTCAGGCCGTTTTGTTGGGCAAAAAGATTGGCCTCGGCAAGACGCCACGTGTCGAAATTACTGGCTCCGATGGCGCGGACCTTACCCTTTTTCACCAAAGAGTGAAAGGCCTCCAGCGTTTCCTCCATCGGGGTGCTTGTGTCATCAGTGTGCGCGTAATAAAGATCGATATAGTCGGTCTGAAGCTTGCGAAGGCTTTCGTCCACCCAGAATTCGATCTGATCTCGCCTCAGTCCCGCGCCTTGACCGTGGCGGTCGAATCCTACCTTGGTGGCTAACAGAACACGGTCGCGGCATCCGCGGGAGCGCATCCACTCGCCGAGAAGCGTTTCGCTTTCGTCGCCCGTGCCTGCCCAGTGGGCATAGTTATTGGAGGTATCAATCATGTTGCCGCCGCGATCGAGAAAGAGATCCAGCGTGCGGTAAGCCTCCTCCTTGGAGGTGGTCGTGCCAAAATTCATGGCTCCGAGTGCTACCTCGGAGGTGTCAAGCCCGTTGGGAAGTTGAATTTTTTTCATTTATAACCTCTTTTCCTATGTGCGAAACCGTTGAATGATGTCGTTCTGCAGTTCTTTTCCAACGTCAACAAACACGCCGCTGTAGCCCGTGATCCGAACGCGAAGGTCGCGATGCTCGTCCGGATGCTTTTGTGCTTCGATCAGTGTTTCGGCATCTGTTGCGGTGACCTGTGCGGAAAGCCCTCCGCGGTCGAAATAGGTGGCGAGAAGTGCGCTGAAAATGCTTTTTCCGGATTCTCCGCCGTACTCCCGAAGATCCACATCCAGATTGAAAGCGCCCGAGGCGTAGCCGTCAAAGGGATGTGAAAGCAGGGAATTGAGCATTGCGGTCAGACCGTTGGTGCAGGCACCGCTTGAGGGACGGCTGTTTTGCGAATAGGGTTGGTTCGCCAACCGACCGTTTGGTGTGGCACCGTATCCGGATCCGTAGCGAACGTGCCAGGTGTCGGTTTGCAGAGAGGGAAGCAAAAATAATCGGTGCGAAACGAGATACGGGCGGCTGCTTTCCGTTGTGATGCTGCAGAAGAGCTCGGAGAGCCGTTTGGCATGGTAGTTGGAAAGCGGTGTGTCCATGCCGTACTTTTCGGCATTGCGGCAAAGCGCCAGAATTTCTTCATGTCCTTCAAAATTGGCATCCACGGCACGGCACAGCTGCTTTGCCGTGATCCTTTTCTCCCGCATGACCAGTTGATCTACCGCTATCAGGCAATCGACCACCGTTCCAAACATCTGAAAGGGATGGAGCTGGAAGGCATACCGTGCGCCTGCGGCGATACACGTTCCGGTATTGATGGAATTTTCGCAGAAGCAATCGCGAACCGTCAGAACGGCGGAGGAACGGCGACGTCGAACCTCCATCTGTCGGCTTGCCACGGAAAGCTTCTGTTCGGCGTATGCTTTGATCCTTTGCGCGAGCAAGCGATAGAAATCCTCGATTGTGGCGTCAACCGGTTCATCTGCCAGCTCGTGGAGGATCTCCGTGAAATCCTGCGGCCAGCTGAAGGGGGAATACGCGCGTTGGAAGGGAACGCTCAGATCCCTCCGTTCCTCTTCGCTTCTGAAAGCATGAAAGCTTTCCGCCTTGGGGCCTGCGCTTGTCCAGAAGCTGTTGGGACCCAGAGAGCACCAATTGCAACCGAAATGATCGTAGCCCTGGGCGTCTTGCTTGGGGATCCCTATGCGGCAGAAGGAGGAGACCACGTTGCGGTCATTGTAAAAAATCATGGACGCGCTTTGCAGAGCCTTTTCGGTAAGCAGCCTCCAAAGAGCGGGATGGGTATGGGCCATTCCGGGGGTATAGCGCAGGATCAGAACCGGATTTTTAAAGCTTGGAGGAAGCTGTTGGACAAACAGCTCGGTCAATTCATTCGCGGCAGAGTCGCCGTTTTCGTGGGAGCCTGCAAGCGACAGATAAGAGGGCGAATCAAAGCAGAAGATCCGCCGAAAGGTGGTGCTGTCCTCCTCGGTGCCCATCTGATGCTCTCCGCGCCCCATGATCAGATTTTGCTTGCAGTAATAGTCGGTGATGAATTCCGCCGCTTGTTCCCGGGTGAGATAGCCGCTTTCCAAATCTGCTCGATAAAGAGGAAGCAGGATCTGATCCAACCGACCGAGGGCAAGCGTTGGATTGGGGGCGACGTAGGCACAGTAGATCAGAGCGACCGACCAGAGCAGCTGAAGCGCCGAATCGAAATGCAGCGGTCGGTCGGCGGCCTCGGTGAGACGAAGCGAGAGATTGGTCAATCCGAGCCGCTCGGCTTCCTTGGCGGTGCGGAGAAGATAACGCTCCAAGGCATCGTAGATCTCCAGAATGCCGCTATAAAACACGCGTTGATCTTCCTCTGCGGTGTGTTCACGAGCGGCTTCAACACGCCCGCGAAGACCTGAAATCCCTTCTGAGATCAAAAGCTCCCATGAGAGCGTGCAATGTCCGGAATCGAAGCAAAGCGCCTTGTTGATCTGATCCGGAGACTTGGTGTATTCGAGGAAGATCGCCTCCTCTTCCTCCGTGAGTAATCGATCAACGCAACGCCCGGCGATCAGGTCCCAAGGCTCAACGGGAGTTGAAACACGGTCTAACAGGATGGAAAAAATGCGGGATAAACGCAGAGGCTGCGGCAGATCTCGGTATAGCGTTTTGATTTCGTTCTGGATCAGAATTCTTTCTGCCGAGGTTGCTCGGAGCGGCTTCTCTGTGAGCGCCCGATCAGCCTCACGGATGCGAAGGCCGTGAAATTGCATAGGAGGACCTCCAATTGTTGTTTAAAGCACATTGGTGCCTACTTTCTGAACTCATTATAGCACAAACGATAGGAAATAAAAAGATATTTTTTCTAAAAAAAGAGGTAAGATTCTTTAAACAGGTTTATCCCGGATCGGATTTTCGATGGCGATGCGGAGCGATTCGGTCTCGTCGATCACCTCAGCGCGGTAACAACGGCAGGGTTCTGCATCGATCGAAAGCTCCGGAGTGAGCGATTCGGGGATCTGGCGGGAGAGAGGATCCGCTCCTCCTCGCGGAAAAGATCGAGACGGTAGGTGTGTCCCGATTTGATAACGGATGGGTGGAAATCGCCAACGGAAAGCACCGGCTTCTTTCCCTCAAGCTCGCATGGACCGCCGGTGGCGGCGTGATTATGAAGATCGCCGTGAAAGGGGCGTCTGCCGCAGTAAAGTCCTTTCGGACGGTTCATTCCGATTCCACCTGCATCTGCTGCTTGGGTTCCTTAGGCGAGGTACCGAAAAGCTTTTTATAGTGTCTGTAAAATCCGGAGTAATCTCCGAAGCAATATTTTTGTGAAACGGCGAGAGGGCTCATTCCTCGGCAGAGATCGGCATGGGCGGCATAGAGCTTTTTCTGCGTGATATACTTTTTAAGTCCCATATGCATGGTGGAGGAGAAAAGGTTCTGAATGTGCGATTTGGAAAGAAGACAGTTTTGGGCAAGTGCTTCGGCATCCAAAGGCTCTTCAAGATGCTCTCCGATGTAGGCCACGACCTTTGCAACGTGGTCTGTGGGCGCATCGCTCATGGCGTTGAGCAGATCCTTCCGATAGAAGCAATAGATCAAAAGCTCTTGAATAACCGCCTCCGCGCACTCTGCAAAGTCGGCCTCGGAGTAGGCCTCCGCATAGGTGTCGAGCCGAAGGAAAAAATCCAGCAGGGCGGGATCGTTGGCCGCATTGAGCATCATGGGGGCGCAGAAGAGGCGGCGATATCGGTGTGTGCCGATAAACTGCGGATCGATCTGAAACACGTAGTTCTCATAAGGATGAGAAATATCGGGGATCATGTGATGATAGGTGGCAGACGGGATGAAAAGAAGATCGAAGGGGCGAGGCGTGAAGATCTGTCCGTTAACGTTGTAGGTTCCGGCGCAGGAAATGAACAGAATGATCTCGCAATCACTGTGCATATGATTGTAGAAGATCTGTTGATCGGGATGCTCTAAGCGTTTGTGAGAGATCATGGGAAGCATATTGCTTACGTAAGTTCGGAACATTTTTTTCTCTTCCTTTCTTTGATAAGGTCATTATAACATATAAAAGTGAAAAATGCAAACAAAAAGGAAAAAAAACTTATTGAAATTAAAATATTATTGTGATATACTGTATCTGTAAGGCAAATTCTACAAAATTGGAGGCATTAAAATGAAAAAATTAAGAATTGCCATTATTGGACAGGGAAGAAGCGGCAGAAGTATTCACGGTAAATTTTTTCGCAGCGCCGAAAATGATTTTTGCGAGGTCGTATGTGTGGTTGAGAAGGACGATTTCCGTCGCGCGCGCGCAAAGGAGGAATACGGATGCGACGTTTGCACGGAATACACGGAGCTGTTCGGCAGAACGGATATCGATCTGGTGGTGAACGCTTCCTTTTCTCAGATGCACTATCCCATCACGAAGGATCTTCTGGAGCATGGCTTCAACGTGCTGGCAGAGAAGCCCTTCGGCCGCACCTATTATGAATGCTTGGATCTGATTAAAACCGCAGAGCGCCGCGGCGTGACCGTTGCGGCTTTCCATCAATCTCTTTTTGCTCCCTCCTTCCTCAATGTGAAGGAGATCATTGCAAGCGGAAAGCTGGGAGAGATCTATCAGATCAGCTTGAAATATTCGGGCTTCGCAAGACGCTGGGACTGGCAGACTCTGCAATCCTTCTGCGCGGGAGGCCTCTATAATACCGGCCCGCATCCCATCGGTCAGGCGTTGGATCTTCTGGGCTGGGATCCCGAAACCAAGGTGGCCTTTTCCAGTCTGCGCACCGTTCTCACCTCGGGCGATGGCGACGATTGCGGCAAGGTGATCCTCACGGCGCCCGGAAAGCCCCTTGTGGACATTGAAGTGAACTCCGTCGATGCCTATAGCGGCGATTTTGTGTTCAAGATCTTCGGCTCCAAGGGAACTCTGAAATCCACCAACTCGGCTTACGAGGTGAAATACATTCCGGATTTTTCGGTGTATCCCGAGCGTGAGGTGATCAGAACACCTTTGACCGATGAAAACGGTGAGCCTGCCTACTGCAAGGAGAAGCTGGAATTCACTGTGGAGAGCAACAAGATCACGGGCTCGTCCTTCGATTCTGCCGTTTGTGATTTCTATCGGATGATGTATGATAAGATCTTCAACGGTAAGGCTTTGGAGATCTCTCCCGAGCATGCCGCGCAGGTGATTTCCGTGATCGCGGCCTGCCATGCTTCCAATCCGTTGCCCTTGAAATTTAATTGATCTATCCTTTGCCGAGGACACTTGTTGCTCACGAGAGCAACAAAGTGAAAAAACAAAGCAATATCAGTGGTTGCTCTTGCGCGCGATCTGTGATAAAATAAAATGAAAGAAATTGTCGAAAGGAGACATACAAGTATGTTTAAGATTGCAATTTTGGGATGTGAAAATTCCCATGCCAAGAATTTTCTGGAATTGATCCAAAAGGGGGAATATCCCGAGATCGAGGTGTTGGGCGTGTTCAGCGAGGAGCTTGAGGCCGCGCAGAAGCTCAACGAGCAGTTTGGCGTTCCGGTCCTCTCCTCCTACGACGAGATGGTGGGAAAACTGGATGGTCTGATGATCACGGCGCGTCACGGTGATAACCACTATAAGTACGCCAAGCCCTATATGAACGATCACATTCCCATGTTCATCGATAAGCCCATCACCTGCTCCGAGGAGGAGGCCGTGGCATTTATGAGAGAGGCGCGCGAGAAGGGGATCCGCTTCTGCGGCGGAAGCACCTGCGCCGCACTGAAGGAAACCCTTGAGCTGGCAGAATTTGCAAGAAGCGAAGCGGTCGGAAGCGTTTGCGGCGGCTCCGTGGTGGCGCCCCTGCATCCCTCCAGCCCCTATGGCGGCTTCTATTTCTACGCGCAGCATCTGGTGGAGATCATGACCACTATCTTCGGCGAGGATATCAAGTCTGTTCAGGCCGACACGAAGGGAAAGGTGACCACCTATTTTGCAAACTATGAAAATTACCACGTAACCGGCACCTACGTGGAGGGCGTGAAGTACTATTCTGCCTCCGTGATCGGTAGCCTGGAGCTGCAGGAGAAGCATCTCATCTTCACTCCTCAAAGCTTCCGCCACGAAATGAACGATATGCTCGCGCTTCTGAAGGGCGAGCCCATGAAGAAGACCTACGAAAGCTTTATCACTCCCGTGTTCGTGATGAACGCCATTATTCGCTCGCTGAAGAGCGGAAGGGAAGAAAAGCTCAACCCTATTGAAATCTGAGGAGAACCCATATGATCAAGGAAATTCAAACCGATAAGCTCGTCACTCGCGTTTACGCCACCCGTAAGGAAATGGGAGCCGCCGCAGGCGCCGCCATTGCCGAGGCTATCCGAGGCGTGATCGCAGAGCGTGGCTTTGCAAACGTGATTTTTGCCGCCGCACCCAGCCAGAATGAAGCTTTGGACGCTTTTCTGGAGCAGGACGTGGATTTCACGAAAATCCGCGCCTTCCATATGGATGAGTATGTGGGACTCGGCATGGAGGAGCCGCAATCCTTTGCACGCTACCTCTATGACCACGTGTTTTCCCGCGCTCCCTTTGCCGAGGTGAACTATCTGCCTGCAAAGCTGGAGGCGGAGGAAGCCTGCGCCGCTTATTCTGCTCTGCTGGAGAAATATCCGCCCGACGTGGTTTGCATGGGAATCGGCGAGAACGGTCACATTGCCTTTAATGATCCGCCCGTGGCAGATTTTGCCGATCCGAAGCTCGTTAAGCGCGTGAAGCTGGATGAGATCTGTCGGATGCAGCAGGTTCATGACGGATGCTTCCCCGATTTGGATTCTGTGCCGAAGTATGCGCTCACCCTCACGGTTCCCGCGCTCACCTCGGCCAAGCACCTGATCTGCACCGTTCCTGCGCCCACCAAGGCAAATGCCGTGAAGGCAATGCTGGAGGGGCCCATCGGTGAGGTCTGCCCTGCAACCGCATTGCGCCTGCACAACAGTGCCTTGATGCTGTTGGATAGCGATAGCGCCTCCTTGGTGCTTTGAGGTGCGGCATGAGAGTTTTGTTCTGTGGCTTCCGCCACTCTCATATCAACGGACTTTATCAAAAGCTTGCCTGCTCCGACACGGCCGAGATCGTTGGCTGTGTGGAGGAGGATGCGGCAGCGCGGCGCGCTGCCGAGCAGGAGCTGGGCGCCGTGTTCACCGATCGCAGCTATGAGGATTGGCTCAGCTCCGATGAGGTGGATGTGGTTGCCGTTGGCACGGCCTACGGCCATCGCGGGGAGACCGTGATCAAGGCCCTTCGCGCGGGAAAGCACGTGATCGCCGATAAGCCGATCTGCACGGATCTTGAGCAGTTGGAGGAGATCCGCCGCCTTTGCAATGAGGGGAAGGGAAAGCTTTCCTGCATGCTGGATCTTCGCTATTTGCCGCAAACATTGCAGGCAAAGAGGATTCTCTCCGACGGACGGTTGGGCGCTGTTTGCAACGTATCCTTCAATGGCCAGCATCCTCTTAACTACGGAAAGAGACCGGCATGGTATTTTGAGAAGGGAATGCACGGCGGCACGATCAACGACATTGCGATCCACGGCGTGGATCTTGTTCGGATGCTCACGGGAGAGGAATTTGTCTCCACCGATGCCGCGAGAATGTGGAATTCCTATGCCAAGGCAGAGCCGCACTTCCTCGATTGCGCCACGATCATGGCTCGTTTGGAAAGCGGTGCCGGCGTGATGGCCGACGTTTCCTATTCTGCGCCCTCGCAGGCGTTTTCTCTTCCTTCCTATTGGGAGTTCCGCTTCTGGTGTGAGCGCGGTATGCTGGTGTTCAACTATCCTGAGCGCGCAGTCACCGTTTATGAAGAGGGCGTGGCAGAGCCGATCCGCTACGATTGCCCCGAGGAGCCCATCGGATATTGGCAGGAGCTTCTGGAGGAGATCCACACCAACGGTACCGCCGTCACGGAAAACGTGCTTCGCTCCACCGAGACGGTATTGCGGATTCAAGCCTGCGCCACCGTTGGATGATATGCCCTATCGAAAGGAAAGGATATATAAAATGAGAAAAACATCCAATTCATTCAAGCGCATCGGTTGTTTGCTGTTGGCTCTTTTGATGCTTCTTCTTCCGGCCTGCTCCGGAAAGGGAGGGGAAGGCGCCACAACAGAGGGAGAGTCGATCGCGCTTCCGAAAAAGCTGATCACCGTGGTGGAAAATCAGGCCAGCGCATATGCGATTTTGGCAGACACCTCCGATGCCATGGCGCAAACGCTGGCGGAATCCCTTCAGAGAGAGATCCGCTCCGCAACGGGCGTGTTTCTGCCGATCCGAAATGCCGCAGTGTTTTTGGGTAAGGTGGAAAAGGCGATCCACGTTGGCAACACGGGCTCCGAGATCAGCCGTGCTTTGGCAGATCGGGTGACGGCAACCGGTGAGTATGCCGTTTCCGTGATGGATGGCTGCATCGCCTTCTATGCCGAGGATCCCATTGGCTATGTGGGATGTGAGAGCTACGTGGCGGACACCTTGCTTGCATCGGCGGAGAAGGGGCTTTGGAAGACGGCGGAGGATGAAACCGTTTTCGCAAGCACCGAATCTTCCATGCCGGTTGTGGCCGACCGCTCGCTCACCTATCATTTGGTTTACGACAAAAGCGATTCCGATGCGCGCACGAAGGCCTATCTCTTGGGAAGCCTGCTGTCCTCCGATCTTGGCATCAAGGTGAGCGTGGTTACCGATGATAAAACCTATGAAAATGAGATCATTTTCGGATCTGCAAACCGCAAGGAAGCGCAGAGAATTAAAAAATATCTCAATGAAAACTGTTATTTTTCCGGTGTTCTGAATGGCTCCTATGTGCTTGGAGGCGTTGGACTGAAGGAACGTGCTTTTGCGGCTGTGGATATGATCAATGTCTTTGCGGCAAAGATCAGCTCGGGCTCTGCGGAGATCACCATTGCGGATTCGGTGTTTTCCTCCTGCGAGCCGATCGCCTACGATGATGCTTATGCCGAAAAAATCGCATTGGCAAACCGCGTTGCGGGCACCGTTTCCTGCTATCAGGATATGATGCTTGCAAAAACTGCCGAACCGGAACGCCGCGAGGATCAGAAGCTTGTGGCGGCATTGGTTGAGCGCATGGGGAATTCTTTTGCGGTTTGCGTGGGATATTCCTCCGTGCTTCACGACGGTTGGGTGAAAAAGCTGGATCCCTCCGATTATTCTCTTGTGGCAAAGAAAGAGGGAACGGATATTTTGATTCCCGCTCACTTTGCGAAGGAATATTTCGGCAGTTCTGTGGTTGCGCAGAACGGTTGGGTGAATCTCAACGAGCAGGTCAAGCTCCTGAGCGGCTATAGCCTTTGGGTGGATTCCGCAAAGGGATTGGCGATTGTCACGCCCTCGGATGTGGCATCCTTCGCCAACGGCTCCGAGAAGCACGGCAACTACACCAACACCCAGTTCCTCACCAGAATGGTGAAGTTCTTCGATAATCCTCTGTTGCCCGAGCCCAATAACAATGTGGAGCAGTCTCGCGTGGAGGTGGAGGCCATTCCCGAGGAGGATTCGGCGAAGTATATCTTTAACTACGTTTATGCTGAGACTGAGGTGGACGTGCTTTATTCTCCCGCTATTCTTGTGCGAGAGGAGAACGGCAAGCGCGTGATCTATGCATCCTATGAATACTGTGATCGCGGCAAGGGAGGAAAATACAATTCCGTTACCGTTCGCTTGAAGCGAAGCGAGGATGAGGGTAAGACCTGGACGCAGGTGGCAGGGATCAAGGATATGCATTTTGCAAGCCTCACCGAGGTGAACGGTATGCTTTATCTGATCGGCAACACGCTCACCTCCGACAACCGCTTCCTCATCGTGCAATACGATCCCGTAACCAAGAAGGTGACGCAGAAGGATCTGGGATATACGCCGGGCTACGGCGCGCCCAATACCGTTCTGATCGCCAACGGAAGAGTTTATAAGGCCTTCAACGATGCCGTTGCCAGCGCCGCCGTGGATTCCGATCTGCTGGATCCCAAGAGCTGGACGTTCTCCAACAATCCGCAGAGCTTCCACGATCGGGAAAAGTATCAGTCGGTCACCGGAAAGACCGTGAGCGGCAATGTCAAGTTTTGGATCGAGGAGGGCAACGTGGTGCAAACTCCCGAGGGACAGCTCTACGTGATCTATCGTGTGGACGCAAGCCCTACCTACGGCTACGTGATGATCTTCACGCTCACCGCCGATGGCAAAACGCTTGCTCCCGCAGGCAATCACCACGGCTATGAGCAGTTCCCCTACTCGCAATCCAAGTTTTCCTTGGTGTATGATGAAAAGACAGGCCTCTTTATCTCGCTCACCTCGCTGGCTACCCTTGGCTGGAGCGGACAGCGAAACGTGCTGGGATTGGCGGTTTCCAAGGATCTCTTCAACTGGACGGTGGTGGACACTCTGCTGGTGGATCGCATGATGCACTCCGATTGGTATTCCGCTTGGGGCTATGCCTTCCAGTATGTGGATTTTGTTCTCTATGAGGACGATCTCTATTTCCTTGTGCGCGAGGCCTCCGGAGAGGGAAGCTATCACTACCACGAAGGAAACTATATCACCATGTATTCTATCAAGGACTACGTTTCGTTTATCAACGAGCGCTATCCGAGCAATTGATCCTTTTCCTCGACGCGGAGCCCCGCGTCGGGGATTTTTTTGCGGAGATACTTGACAAAGGGGAGCCTTTATGATATAATAACATGTGAAATATAACGTGTGTTATTTAAAGGAGGACAGTATGCCGCCGAAAACGAAATACACAAGGGAACAGATCGTGGAGGGCGCGATCCGCTACGTGCAGGCCTATGGCTCGGATGAATTGTCTGCCAGATCATTGGGAAGATTTATCGGATGCTCGCCTCAGCCTATTTTTTGCTGCTTCAACGGCATGGAGGAGCTATGGGAGGCCATCGATGTGGCGGCCTATGAGCGTTATCTCGGCTATCTTCAGCGAGAGGTCGAATCGGGGAATTGGACGGCCTATAAGAGCTTTGGCATGGGGTATATTCGCTTTGCAATGGAGGAGCCGAGTCTGTTTCAATTCCTGTTTTTGAGAGATCGCTCGAATGAGACGCCGGAGGAGGCGCCCGATTGGAAAGCCTCCCTGCAGATGATCGCCGAGGCGAACGGCTTCAGCGAGAAGGAGGCGGAGGAGCTTCATCTGAATATGTGGGTTTGTGTGCATGGGATCGCCACGATGGCCGCCACCAATTTTCTGAAAATGGAATGGGGGCAGATATCGCAGCTGATATCGAACGCTTATCATGGCGCGCGCGATCAGATCCTGAAAAGGAGGGAAACAAATGGAGGCAATTAAAACCGTTGGGCTCACCAAGTCCTTTGGTAAAACGCTTGCCGTGGATCGGCTGGAGCTCACGGTGGAGCAGGGCGAGCTTTTTGCCCTGCTGGGGGTGAACGGAGCGGGAAAGACCACCACGGTGCGGATGCTTTCCTGCCTGACCGCGCCAACTGCGGGGGATGCTTATCTGGAGGGGCACAGTATCCTCTCCGAGGCCGCGGCGGTGAAAGCCATGATCGGTGTTTCGCCGCAGGAAACGGCGGTTGCATCGAATCTCACGGTGCTGGAAAATCTGAAAATGATCTGCGGCGTGCATGGCCTTGCAAAGGAAAAAAGCCGCGAGCGGATCGCGGAGATCACCGAGGCGCTGGGGCTTGAGAAACATCTTTCCACGCGTGCATCGCGCTTGTCGGGCGGATGGAAGCGCCGCGTGAGCATCGCCATGGCGATGCTGAGCGAGCCGAGGATCCTATTTCTGGACGAGCCGACGCTGGGGCTGGACGTGATCGCGAGAAGCGAGCTTTGGGATACGCTCCGCGCTCTGAAGGGAAAGGTGACTGTGGTTCTCACCACCCACTATATGGAGGAGGCCGAGGCACTTTCGGATCGGATCGCGATCATGCGCGACGGCCGACTCCTTACCGTTGGCACGGCGGAGGAGATCAAGCGTGCCACGGGGAAGGATCGCTTCGAGGATGCCTTTATTGCTGTGGTGAAGGGGGTGGAGGCATGAAAAGAATGCTTGCTTTTGCCGATCGGAATTGCAAGGAGATCCTGAGAGATCCTATCACCGTTTCCTGCGGATTGGGCTTTCCGGTGGTGCTGATCCTGCTTCTTTCGGCCATTCAAGCCAATATTCCGGTGGAGCTTTTTGTGATCGAACGGCTGGCACCCGGGATCACCGTGTTCGGTCTTTCCTTTATGACGCTCTTTTCGGCCAGTCTGATCGCCAGAGATCGTGAAAGCGCGTTTCTGGATCGACTTTACACCACGCCTCTTACCGCCTCGGATTTTATTTTGGGCTACACGCTCCCCCTTCTGCCGATCTCTCTTGCACAGGCCGCCGTATGCTATCTGCTGGCATTTCCGCTGGGAATGGAGCCAACGATCGGGATCCTGCAGGCGCTCGTTGGGCTGATCCCCATTGCATTGCTCTATATTTCCTTGGGACTGCTGTTTGGCAGCGTATTAAACGTTAAGCAGGTGGGCGGTATTTGCGGCACACTCCTCACCAATCTTTCGGCATGGCTTTCGGGGATCTGGTTTGATCTGCAGCTGGTTGGCGGATGGTTTGAAACGGTCGCAGATTTATTGCCCTTCGCTCATGCGGTGGAATTGGAGAGAGCTCTTTGCAGCGGTCAAACGGAGGGGATCTGGAGTCATCTTGCATGGGTGATCGGCTATGCGGTGCTTGCCACGGTTGCGGCTGTGATGCTTTTCCTTCGTCAAATGAAAAAATAAAGAATTATTGGAAGGAAACGTGCGGAAATCTCCGGTTGTTATTGATAAGTTCATAATTATGTGATATACTGTATGAGATAACACCCTTGAGGAGGTTTGATCGATGTATTTCGGAGACTATTTGTTTTTTATGATCTTGCTTGGACTTTGCATGCTTTTTTCGTTCTGGGCAAGCAACAAGGTGAAAAATGCCTATCGGAAATACGGCGCTGTGAGGAACGTTCGCGGGATCACGGGCGAGGAGGCCGCAGAGCGTCTGCTTCGGCGCAATCAGCTGGGAATGGTGCGCGTTCGCTCCGTGCGCGGAGAATTAACGGATCATTATCATCCCGTGCAGGAAACGGTGAATCTTTCGGAAAGCACCTATGCAAGAGCCTCTGTGGCCGCCGTTGCTATTGCCGCGCATGAGGTAGGGCACGTCACGCAGAAGCATCAGGGGTCCTTCCTGTATCGCATCCGCACGGCGTTGGTGCCCGTGGTGAATATCGGATCTCGGTTCTCGTTTTTTCTGGTGCTGCTGGGATTGCTGCTGGATTTCTTTGTTTGGACGTCCGGAGAAACAAGCATAGGCTTCACCGTGGCAATGGTTGGCGTGATTCTCTACGGCTCGGCCTTTCTCTTCACACTCGTCACACTTCCTGTGGAGCTGGATGCCAGCCGCCGTGCCAAGGAGATGCTGGTGGCAGAGGGGATCCTGCGGGAGGAGGAGATGGAAGGAGCGGAGGCTGTGCTTTCCGCCGCCGCGCTCACGTATCTTGCCTCCATGCTCACAGCATTGGTATCCTTTATGCGCTTTTTGGTTTACGTTCTGAGTCTGTTCGGCAGACGGAATGATTGAGCGTTCGGACACCTGACGAAAAGTCGTTGGGTGTCCGTTTTTTCATTTCCGTTGACTTTTCTCGGAAAACGTGGTATAATAATGGAAGAAGGGAAGCAGTTCCCGAAAGCACGGAAGGAGGGGGCATATGCACCAGCGAGCTTATATCGCCATCGATCTGAAGTCCTTTTATGCTTCCGTGGAATGTATGGAGCGCGGACTCGACCCCATGACCACGAATTTGGTGGTTGCCGATGCCGCGAGAACCGAAAAGACCATCGGTCTTGCGGTCTCGCCGTCGCTGAAATCCTTCGGGATCCCCGGCCGTCCACGACTTTTTGAGGTTTCTCAAAGAATTCGACAGGTGAATGCCGATCGTCGGCTTGCCTTAGGGGGACCTCTCAAGGGAAGCTCTTATGACTATCAGGCTCTTCGAGCCGATCCGAGCCTGGCGGTGGATTATATCGTGGCGCCGCCTCGCATGGCGTACTATATGGAGTACAGCTCGCGGATCTATAACGTCTATCTGAAATATATCGCTCCCGAGGATATTCACGTTTATTCCATCGACGAGGTGTTTATCGACGTCACGGCCTATCTGAAGACCTACGGGCTTTCTCCTCGGCAATTGGCAGAGCGCATGATCCTCGACGTGGTGCATACCACGGGGATCACCGCAACTGCTGGGATCGGAAGCAATCTCTATCTTGCAAAGGTGGCAATGGACGTGCTGGCAAAGCGCAGTCCCGCCGATGCAAACGGTGTTCGCATTGCGGAATTGAATGAGGAAAGCTACCGCAGAGAGCTTTGGAGCCATCGCCCGATCACCGACTTTTGGCGAGTGGGCAGAGGCTATGCCAAGCGACTGGAGTCCGTCGGGCTTTACACGATGGGCGACGTTGCCGCTTGCTCCGTTGGAGCGCCGACGGAATATTATAATGAGGAGCTGCTTTATAAAATGTTCGGCGTGAATGCTGAGCTTCTCATCGACCATGCATGGGGCTGGGAGCCCTGCCTGATTTCGGACATCAAGGCTTATCGCCCTGCCACCAACAGCATTTGCTCCGGACAGGTGCTTCAATATCCCTATCGCTTTGAAAAAACGAGATTGGTGGTTCGGGAAATGACCGATCAGCTGGTGCTGGATCTTGTGGAAAAGGGACTTCTCACCGATCAGATCGTTTTGACCGTTGGCTACGACGTGGATAATCTCAGCACGGAAACGGGCAAGGAGATCTATCAGGGAGAGATCTCCATCGATCGCTATGGCAGGAGGATCCCCAAGCATGCCCACGGAACGGCTAATCTCAAGGGATACACCTCCTCCACCAAGGAGGTCCTGCAGGCTGTGTGCGAGCTTTTCGACCGCATTGTGGATCGGAAGCTGCTGGCGAGGCGGATCACGATCTCTGCCTGCCATCTTTTGAGCGAGGCGGAGGCAAAGCAGGCAAGGCCTTATGAGCAGCTTGACGTATTTTCCGTTTTGGAGGAGAGCTCCTCTTCTGAAAGAGAACAGGAGCAGGAGCGGGAGCGCGCCTTGCAAAATGCCATGCTCAGTATTAAAAGAAGATACGGAAAGAATGCCATTCTCAAGGGGATGAATCTTGAGGATGGCGCAACGGCGAAGGATCGCAACGGCCAGATCGGAGGGCACAAGGCATGAAGGATTATCGTGAGATCATCGATCTGCCGCATCCAACGTCGCCGCGCCATCCGAGAATGAGCCGCGCCGACAGAGCCGCTCAGTTTGCACCATTCTCCGCGTTGACGGGATATGATGACGTGATCGACGAAACGGCAAGGCTCACGGATCGCGCCGTGGAGCTTACTGAGGAGGCGCGGGAGCGGCTGGATCAAGAGCAAAGGCTTCTCGCTCAAGTGGCCGAGAGTCGCCCCGAGATCACCGTTACGTATTTTATCAAGGATCCGAGAAAGAGCGGCGGCGCCTATCAAACGCTCAGCGGCAGGCTTTTGCGGATCGATGCGGTGGAGCGGATTATGCATTTGGAGGAGGGATTGCGCATCCCTTTGGATCAAATCATTCGGATTCACTCGGCGCTTTCGGATCCCGAGGAATCATTGCAATAGCATCCGCGGCCCGGCTTGATTGGAAATTGATCAGTAAAGGAGTTCATTATGAATTTGAAGATCCTGAAATATGATCCGCTGCTGCAGCCTTATCAAAAGGATCTGG
>JAZRCQ010000158.1:0-3718 GCA_045659845.1 Eubacteriales bacterium | reverse complement strand
GGTGTATAACTACTGTGCGGCCGTTCTGCGGGCAAAGGGCGACACCGCACGCCCCATGATCTTTCTTTCCGTTGGCGGCGTGGTAAACGTTGCGCTCAATCTTGTGATGGTGCTGGTGTTCCATTCGGGCGCTTTGGGCGTTGGCATAGCCACGGCGGCCTCCCAATGGGTGTCCTGCATTCTGGTGGTGCTTTATATGCGGCGGCTGGACGATGCCTGCAGGCTGGAGCTGAAGGAGCTTCGGTTCCATAAGCGCAAGCTGAAGCGTATCCTCGCCATCGGGATCCCCGCGGGGATCCAAAGCACGGTGTTTGCCTTTTCCAACGTGCTCATTCAGTCCACCGTGAATTCCTTCGGAAAATCGGCGGTGGCGGCCAACGCCGCGGCGGGAAATATCATCGATTACGTTTGGATCGCCATGACCTCCTTCACGCAAACGGTGATGACCTTCGTGGGGCAATCGGTTGGAGCACGGCGATGGGATCGGATCCGCCCCATCACGGTGCGATGCATGGCCTGCGTGGTGACGGTGGGTGCGGCTCTCGGGCTGATGTCCTTCCTTTTGGGAGAGCAGCTGCTGGCTGTGTATGCGCCGGGCAACGCCGAGGTTGTGCGGCTGGGCATGAAAAAGATCTGTATTCTGGGCGTGCTTTATTTTCTGGGCGGCTTGATGGAGGTTGGAAGCGGCCTGCTTCGGGGACTGGGGAGATCGATCATCCCCATGTACGTTGGCATTTGCGGCACCTGCGTGTTCCGCGTGATCTGGATCCTTGCCGTGTTCCCCTACTTCCAAACGCTGGAGGCGCTCTATTATTCCTATCCCATTTCGTGGCTGCTCACGGCCGCCACCTACTATCTGTTGGCATCGTTTGCGGTGAAAAAGATGGCCGCGCAGCAGGAGAATCCCATAAGGGTTCGCGATTGATCAACAAGACTCGCTCCGTTCCTCCAAGCGTGGAACGGAGCGCTTTTTCGGAATTGGGAAAAGTGTCAAAATATGGATGTAAATTTTGGTGGATTTCCCTATTGGAAAATCCGAAGAAGTGTGCTATAATAGTGGAAACGATCGACTCAACCGCAAGAAGAGCCGTCGAATAAAAAAAATTCCCCGATGGGCCCGCAGTAATGGCAGTCGAGGATAAAAAATGAAGGAGGAACCCCCATGAAAAAACTCTTTTCTCTCGCACTCGCTCTGCTGATGCTGGCAGGCGCACTCGCAACCCCCGTTCTCGCCGCTGACGGCGACGCCGCTCCCGTTGCAGATCCCCTGGACGCCAACCTCGTTGTTTACTACGACTTCGAGGGCGCAACCCCCGAAGAGGCCCTGAAGGATAAGGCTCCTGCAGGCGTTAGTAAGGAAGACCTGATTCTCGCCTCCACCGGCCTGACCACCTCCACGAGCGCCACCAACACCACCCTTTCCCCTCTCACCCGCGTTGAGGGCGGCAAGCTCTATATCAACCACGACGAGAGCGACCACGCAGGTTGCTACTTCGATAAGGCAAGCGGCACCGAGGATGCGATCGGCGCAGACATCTTCAACAACCAGACCGGCGAGCTCACCATGTTCTCCGAGGTTGTTCTGATGTCCGTTACCACCGACTGGGTATGCTTCCAGTCCATCGGTAAGCTCTCCCGCTGCTACTTCTCCGGTAAGAACCAGGATCTCTACTCCCCCTTCAACGTTCGTCACATGCACACCAACCAGATGCAGGCAACCATGAAGGACAACATGCTGTTCTATGAAATGCAGACTCTGCGCTTCGCCGTTACCTACAAGTACGACGCCGAGGCTAAGACTCTGGTTGCTGCCACCATGTACTCTATGGATGATGGCTACACCTGGTACGCAAACGAGAACACCTACTCCGACGTTGCTGAGTTCTACACCGTTGCTACCAACCTCACCCTTGGTAAGTCCTCCAACTCCTGGGCGGACAGAAACGGTGACGTGATCATCGACAACGTTCGCGTTTACAACAAGGCGCTCTCTCTGGAAGAGGTTCAGACGCTGGCTCCCTTCACGCCCGACGATAAGCCTGTTGAGACCACCGAAGAGCCCACCGAGCCCGCAACCAAGGCTCCCGAGACCACCAAGGCTCCCGAGACCACCAAGGCTCCCGAGGCCACCAATGCTCCCGCAACCGAGGCTCCCAAGGCTGAGGAAAAGGGCGGCTGCGGCTCCGTTGTTGCTGCAGGTATCTTCGGCATGATGGTTCTGATGGGCGGCGCTTGCCTCACCATGAGAAAGAAAGAAGACTGATTCTAAACGATCCTAAGGATCATGACCGGCAGAAACAACCAAACAGCGGCTGCTTCTGCCGGTCGCTTTAGCATTGAAAAGGGAGACGGAACGAGCCGTCGGCTCGCCCCATCCCCCCCTCTCCACCGCGCGGAGAGTCTGCTTGGAGGCCGAAGGAACGCCTCCGAGGTGATGTTTCCGTTTTCAAGGCGGCAGAAGCTGCCGCAAGCAAGAGGATCCCCGAGAAGGGATCCCATCGGATACCGTTTTGTTTCCATTCCAGCGCGGGAGCGGCGCTGCGGCGCGCCCACGCATCCATTCCTTTGAAAATGAGAGCCCGACCGGATTGGAACGGCTTGCAGATAGAAGTTGGAGGAGAGTGCCCTGCGGGGAGTCTCCAATGATCCAAGGCTTTGTGCAGGAGAGATCCTGAACGATAGAAACCAAGACAAACAAGGAGGAAAATCAAAATGAAAAGAAGATGGCTATGCCTATTGCTGGCGATCCTGACGTTGTTCGCCACAGCCTGCGGGAAGGAGGAGCCTTCCGAAACGCCAACGGGTGAGGAGCAAGCTCCCGTGGTCACCACGCCCGTGGCCGCCGACAGAAAGAGCGACTACGTGATCCTGGTGGACACCAATGATTACGCGGCCTCTGCCTATGCAAACACTCTTCAGAAGAAGATCTACGATCTTTGCGGCGTGTTCCTGCCCATCCGCAATGCCAAGGTGCATTACGCCGCCTCTGAATATAAAATTCTGGTGGGCGATTGCAACGTAGCGGAAACCAACGCCGCCAAGACGGAAACCTCCGCCGGTGCTTATCGCGTGGAGATGAACGAGAAGCTTTTGATGTTCTATGCCAATGATGCCTTCGGCTACTACGGCATGGAGAAGTATCTCACCGATGAGATCATGGCCAAGCAGGTCGAAAACAAGACCTGGAATGCCCACGTTGGCGTGTTTGCAGGCTCTGTGGCGGGCTCGATGAGCATTCTCACCGATAAGTCTGTCACCTATCATCTGGTGTATGGCAAGGAAGATAGAGCGCAGATCTATGCCATGATGGTGAGCACCTATCTCAAGGACAATTTCGGCATCAAGACCAAGGTGGTGCCCGATTCGGAAACCTATGAAAACGAGATCCTGCTGGGTGACGTGAACCGCGAGGTCTCCACCTATCTTTCCAAGTATCTTTCCAAGAATGACTATGCCGCAGGCGTGGTTGGCTCCTCTTATGTGATCCAGTCCTCCTCCGGCTTGGGCCTTGCCTTCGGTCTGAAGGATTTCACCCTCAGCGTGGAGGCCAAGGCAGAGGGCTCTTCTGCCACGCTGGATCAAAGCGTGAACGGCGGCAAGGATTTCAACGCGCTGCCCCGCAACGAGCTTTTTGCCGAGGTGGTTGCCATGGCAAATAGCTTCTCCGGCACCCACTCCAGCTATCAGGATCGCCGCATGAGCACCGCTTCTGCGGAGG
>JAZRCQ010000157.1:0-14039 GCA_045659845.1 Eubacteriales bacterium | reverse complement strand
CATCATCCGCGAAAATATCACCCGAAGCGCCATGTATTCGGGCAAGATCCACGGCACAGGCCCGCGCTATTGCCCCTCCATTGAGGATAAATTGGTTCGGTTTGCCGACAAGGAACGCCATCAGCTTTTTGTGGAGCCCATGGGAGATCAAACCGAAGAGATGTATATCCAAGGCTTTTCCACCTCCCTCCCCATCGACGTGCAGCATCAGATGCTCGCCTCGCTGGAGGGATTTGAGAACGCCGAGATCATGCGCTACGCCTACGCCATCGAATACGATTGCGCCGATCCCACGCAGCTGGATGCCTCCTTGGAATTCAAGGAGATCTCCGGCCTCTTCGGCGCAGGACAGTTCAACGGAACGTCCGGCTATGAGGAAGCGGCAGGGCAGGGGCTTTTGGCCGGCATCAACGCCGCCAGAAAAGTTCAGAGCCGCCCCGCCGTCACGTTGCCCCGTTCCTCCGGTTATCTCGGCACTCTGGTGGATGATCTGGTCACCAAGGGAACAAACGAGCCCTACCGCATGATGACCTCTCGCTCAGAATACCGCCTCATTCTCCGTCAGGATAACGCCGATCTGCGGCTCACCCCCATTGGATATGATGTCGGATTGATCGATCAGAAGCGTTATGATGCATTCTTAACCAAAAAAGCAGCGCAAGAAGCCGAAAAGGATCGGTTGGAGCACACCATTCTCTCGCCAAACGTTGCAAATCCGCTTCTGCGTCGTCTCGGAGAGACTGAGCTGAAATCGGGCGCATCGGTTGCAGATCTGCTTCGTCGCCCCGCCCTCACCTACGAGCTGCTCGCCGAGATCGATCCCGAGCGCCCGTCCTTGCCTCTCCATTCGCAAATGACCGTTGAATATGACATTAAATATGCCGGCTATGCCGCAAAGCAGCTGGCCGACGTAGAGCGCCGTCGAAAATTGGAAGAGAAAGCACTCCCCGCCGACCTGCAGTACCGCGAGATCAAGGGGCTTCGTTTGGAAGCCGCGCAAAAGCTGGATCAGATCCGTCCGCGCACGCTGGGGCAGGCATCCCGCATCAGCGGCGTCAACCCCGCCGACGTCTCGGTACTGATGATCTATCTCGGGCTCCATTAATGTCCACCAAGCAAGACTATATATAAAGGAAGGAAAAAGCCTTGAACCATCCCGCATTTCAAGCCCTCCTGGAAAAGACCTTTCGGGAGAATCATTTAGAGCAATTCTGCACAAACGCCGTTGTTTCCCAATTAGAAGCCTTCACAGAGCTTTTACTGGAGGAAAATTCCCACACCAACCTCACCGCCATCCGTGAGATCCCCGACATTATCACCAAGCACTATGCCGACTCCCTTTTGGCCGCGCATCTGTTTCCCGAGAATGCAAGAACCATCGACGTTGGTTGCGGCGGAGGGTTTCCGACCATTCCTTTGGCCATTGCTCGCCCCGATCTGAGCATCACCGCCGTAGATAGCACCCAAAAAAAGATCAATTTTGTGGCAAAAGCCGCAAAAGCCCTTCAATTAACCAACGTCACGCCTATTTGTGTGCGCATCGAGGATAAATCCATGCAGATCCATCGGGAATCCTTCGATATCGCCACCAGCCGCGCCATGGCCAGAATGTCCATCCTCACCGAGCTGACGCTTCCCTTTGTAAAGCTCGGCGGCAAATTGATTGCTCTCAAGGGCGCGCAAGGAGCCACAGAGGCCGCAGAGGCACAAAAAGCCGCCTCTGCATTGGGAGGCTCCGCCATTGAGATCCTCCAAACGTCTTTAAAAACCACCGAAGAGGAGTCTCGCCACATTCTCGTTGTTACAAAACTCACCGCTTCGCCTAAGCAGTACCCCCGAGCCTACGGCGCAATCGTCAAAAAACCTCTTTGATGTTTCACGTGAAACAATGCCAAGCAGATCGCCGCCACGCGGTCTGCTTTTTGTTTCACGTGAAACATTTTTTCTTTCCAAATTCATTTTTGTTTCACGTGAAACATTTTGAGGCATTGGCAGAGATGTTTCACGTGAAACAATAGTTTCTGCGAAAATATTAGAGTTCCTATTGCATTTTTGCGCGATGTATGGTATAATAATAAGGACAAAGCGACAACCAAAGCGAAACAGAAAGGAAATCATATGGGCAAGATCTTATCATTTGCAAATCAGAAGGGTGGTGTCGGCAAGACCACCTCTGCCGTGAATATTGCGGCCTCCCTTGGTGTCTTGGGCTACAAGGTGCTTCTGATCGACCTCGATCCGCAGGGAAATGCCACCAGTGGCGTTGGAATCATGAAGAAAAACCTGAAATCCACGGTTTTTGAGCTTCTCACCACCGATATGCCTGCTAAGGACATCATTCTCAAGACCAACTACGACAATCTTTCCATTCTCCCCACTCACACCACTCTGGCAAGAGCCGAGTACGAGCTGGGCGACACCGAGAACGGAGAATACGTGATGAAGGGCAAGCTGGATGCCATTCGTGACGAATATGACTACATCATCATCGACTGTCCTCCCTCGCTGGGAATGCTCACCGTAAACGCGATGACGGCCAGTGACGGCGTGATCATCTCCATGCAGTGCGAATTTTTCGCTCTGGAGGGACTTTCTCAGCTGATGTTCACCATTTCCCGCATCAAGCAGCACTATAATAAGGATCTGAACGTCACCGGCATCCTTATTACGATGCACAATAGCCGCCTCCTGCTCTCTCTGCAGGTGATCGGCGAGCTGAGAAAGCACTATGCCGACCGTCTCTTCGAGACCACCATTTCCAGAAACGTGAAGGTTTCCGAGGCTCCCGGCTTCGGCGCTCCCGTTTACTATCATGAGAGACGCTCCAAGGGCTCCGTTGAGTATATGAACGTAGCGAAAGAGCTTGTTGAGCGAATCTGAAGCACGAAATATTGATAAATAACCGCATTTTCTTTGGTTTTTGAAACAAAAAAGAGGAAAATGCGCAGAAAGGAACGAATATGGCAAAATCAAGAAGCGGACTCGGAAGAGACTTCTATTCCTTGCTGGACGACAACGTTTTGGCAAGTGACAAGGCAAATGCCGCCTCCTCCATCCGACTCTCGGACATTGAGCCGAGAAAGGATCAGCCGAGAAAGACCTTCGAGCGCGAGCCGCTGGAGGCTTTGGCCGATTCCATCGCGCAGTTTGGCGTGTTGCAGCCCATCGTGGTGCGGGAAAGCACCCTTTTGTCGGGCACTTACGAGATCCTGGCAGGCGAACGCCGCTGGAGAGCTGCCAAAATGGCAGGTCTCAGCGAGATTCCTGCGGTGATCCTGGAGGGCGACGATCTCAAGGCGGCGCAGGTGGCCGTGATCGAGAACGTGCAGAGAGAGGATCTGAACCCCATTGAAGAGGCGCTGGCCTACTCCACGCTGATCGATCGCTTCGATCTGACGCAGGATCAGGTGGCAAAGCAGGTGGGCAAGAGCCGTTCTGCCGTTGCAAACCTTCTTCGTCTGCTGGATCTGCCGGACGAGGTACTGGAGCTGGTGAGAAACGGAGATCTCTCCGCCGGACACGCCCGCGCTCTGCTGGGCTTGAAGGACACCGAGAAGATGATCTCTCTGGCCAAGAACGTGATCGAGAAGGATCTCTCGGTGCGCGACGTGGAAAAGACCATCCCTCTGCTCAATTATGAGCCAGAGGAGGGGGAGGAGACGGTTTCCCACGAGGAAAATCTCCGCCGCGTCTACATCAAGGATCTGGAGCATCGCGCAGTTTCGCATCTGGGCAGACGCGTTCGCATTCTGAAAACTCCCAAAAAGAAGGTTGTTGAGCTGGCCTACGATGACGATGCCGACCTCGAGGCGCTTCTCAGCGCCATCTGCGGAGCCGACTTTTTCACCGAGGAATAAGCAAAGCTCTTGTTAGAGTTCAACAAATCAAACCCCAACAACATTGTTCAACATTCATAAAATTCCGCAAGGATAATCGGAAAGGAATCCTATCATGATCGATATTAAGTATATCAAAGAAAAGCCCGACGAGGTCGTGGCCAGATTGGCTAAAAAGGGAAAGGACGCCAAGGAGGACATCGAGGCCATCCTGCGCTTGGACGGTGAGCGCCGCACGCTGATCGCCGAGACCGAAACGCTGAAGGCCGAGCAGAACAAGACCAACAAGCTGATCCCTCAGTATAAGAAGGAGGGGCGCGACGTTGCCCCCATCTTCGCCGAAATGAAGGCTCTGGGTGCGAAATCCAAGGAAAATGACGATAAGCTCCGCGAGGTGGAAACGCAGCTGCAATCCTTCCTTCTGGGACTTCCCAATCTTCCCGACGAGGATCTGCTGCCGGGCGGCAAGGAAAACAACCAGCCCCTGCGCTACTTCGGCGAGCCCCGCACCTTTGATTTTGAGCCCAAGAATCACGTGGATCTCTGCACCGATCTCGGTCTGATCGACTATAAGAGAGGCGCAAAGCTCTCCGGAAACGGCTTTTGGATCTATTCCGGCATGGGCGCGCGCTTGGAGTGGGCCATCCTCAACTACTTTATCGACTATCATCTGGGCAACAACTATCAGCTGATGCTGGTTCCTCATATGCTGGGCTACGAGTGCGGTCTGACGGCAGGTCAGTTCCCTAAGTTCCAGGATGAGGTGTACTGGATGGAGACCGCCGAGGACGAGCGTCGCCGCTTCATGCTTCCCACGGCCGAGACGGCTCTGGTGTCGCTCCACCGCGACGAGATCCTCACCGAGGCAGATCTTCCCAAGAAGTATATCAGCTACACGCCCTGCTTCCGCCGCGAGGCCGGCTCCTACCGCGCCGACGAAAGAGGCATGGTGAGAGGTCACCAGTTCAACAAGGTGGAGATGGTGCAGTACACCCTCCCCGAAAAGAGCGACGAGGCCTTCGACGAGCTGGTTGCCAACGCTGAAGGTTTGGTAAAAGGACTGGGCTTCCACTTCCGCACCGTGAAGCTGGCCGCCGAGGACTGCTCCGCCTCCATGGCAAGAACCTACGATATCGAGATCAATATCCCCTCCATGAACGGCTATAAGGAGGTCTCCTCCGTTTCCAACGCCCGCGACTATCAGGCACGCCGCGGCATGATGAGAGTGAAGAGAGCCAACGGCAAGATGGACTTCGTTCACACGCTCAACGGCTCCGGTCTGGCCACCAGCCGCATTTTCCCCGCTCTGGTGGAGCAGAATCAGAACGCCGACGGCAGCGTGACCGTTCCCGAGGTGCTTCGCAAGTATATCGGCGTTGACGTGATCAAGAAGTGAGGCCAACGGATATGCGCCATTTTCAAAGACTCGCCCAAGTAACAGGCGAAAATCTTTGGGAACAGATCCTGCACTGGTATCAAAATTCGGTCATCCGCGATCTTTTGCAGCATCTGAACGATCAGGTTTTCGCGCTGCAATTCGGCGTGTACGAAAACTTTTCCGTATCAACTCAGCTGGACGGAACGCTGAGAAGCATCATTCTCGGCTTGTTCTTCGGAACCGTTTTAGCCTCCTTTTTCGCCTACTACAATCGCAACGTGAACGGTCGCTTCATCCGCGCACTTCTCAAGCGAGGCGCTCTGACACCCGAAACGGCCCTCACTCTGCGGGATTGCGGCGTGTTCTGCTCCTATTCCGTCCGCCGCGAGCTTCTGCGGGGCGGCGCGCTCTCCAAGCTCACTCGATGTGTGCAAAGGGAAGCTCTTGAGCAGGCCGCAAGGGAGGAAGCTGCCGAGCGCGAGGAGACTCCTGCGGAGATCTCCTTCACCCCCGATTTTCTCACGGCACGCTTTTATATTCCCGAGGATCTGAAGTACCGCGCGGAATTTCGCTTTGAAAAAAAGGGCTTCGGAAAGCTTCAGCTGGTGCTTTCGGCAGTGCTTTCGGTGCTGTGTGCCTATCTGCTTTGCCGATTCCTCCCCTATCTGCTGAATTTTGCCGACTGGCTCATGACGGTGTTCAGCCCCAAATAATTTCAAACCATTCAAGCACCCGCATCGGCGCCAAGCCCCTGCGGGTGCTTTTTTTACGCGACATAAAAAAAGGGGATGGCAAAGCCATCTTTTGAAAAAGCACAAGGGCCTTAGTCGAAAACCCGTCAGCTGCCTATCGGCGACGGCTCCCCTAAGGGAGGGAAGCCTTTTGTCATGCATTGCCTCTGATTGAGATTCTGCAAAATTTCAGCGCCGGAAAACTGAATTTCAAAGCCTCCGCTCTCTAAATCCGCCTCCCCCGTTGCAAAGGAGCTCTTCGGGGGCTTTTTCTCAATCGGATGGTGTTCAGAATCTTCAAGGTTAGAACAGAAATCAAAGCACTCCGGCAATAGGACATCATTGACTCCTGAAACAAGCCTATGTTTATTTTAGATTTATTCTTATTTCTTTTCTCGTATATAAGCGAAACGAGGAGAAAAAATGAGCGAGGGGCAGGGAAGGGAAGCAAGCGGGCGGAGGGGGAAGAAGAGAGGGAAGCGAACGGCGGTCACACCCTCAAAAAACAGAAGCTTTCGGTCGAAAATGAACCGTTTTTACGAAATTCGGGCGGTTTGGAAAATTTTTCTCTTATAATACGATGAAAAAAACCAAAAAACTATTGACAAATCGGGGTAGGAATGGTATGATATAATAAGAATGGGTGTATTATGCCATTTTTGACGGTAATTTTTCCGTTTTGGCTCGGTTGATTGGACGCCAACAGAGCCGAAAGCTACGTACGAAATTCGCAATCAGACGAAAATTGATCAAAAAGCGAGGTTATGTTATGAAGATGTGCAACAAGATTTTTGCCGCGATCCTTTCGATCGTCCTGCTTTTGTCTGTGGTGCCCTTCTCGGCGTTTGCCGATACGGGTGCCGTAACGACACCGGCAGGCAGCGGCAGTCAAGGCGGCGTTTCCCTCACGCTCGTGGCTCCGAATCCCATCGGAACCGGCGCCGACGGAACTCTGACCTTCACGCTGGATCCCGCCGACGTGGCCGCCGCCCTCAAGGGCGAGAAGAGCATCGAGGCGATCCTGGATCTGCTGAGAGCCTGCGTGGAGCGCTCCGAGAACGACCTGATCACTCAGGACGATCTGCTGGAAATCGTTCCCACTCAAGCCATCCTCACCGCTCTCCTCGGCGAAAACAATGAAAATGCGTCCGCACTGATCAAGCAATTCGGAGGAATCAATGCCCTCCTGAATCTGGTGAACGAGGAGAAGCTGATCCTCACAGCCAGCCGCACAGGTCTTTTGAGCTTCCTCAACGGTCTGGATAACGCATCCGACGTATTCAACTTCGGCAATATCTTCTCTCTCCTGCCCGCTGAAAGACAGGAGGCTCTGAAGGAGCAGTTTAAGTCCGCCATCACCGTGGATTCCTCCACCGTGACCGAGGACAAATTCAAGACCGGCATGTACGCACAGATCGTGCTGGACACCCTGAATGCCTGCGGTAAGAACGAGCGCGACTACATCTCGCTGTCCGACGTGCTGAATGACGCCGCCGTGAAGACCGCCGTGAGCAACAAGATCTCCAACGATCTTGCCGCTCTGGACCTTGCGGGCAAGCTCTCCTATTTGGAGAATGCCCTCACCGCAGAGGCCTTTGAGCAGGTGCAGCTCGGCACTCTCGCCGAGGATGCGCTCACCGATGCGCATTTCCGCACCGCTTTCCTGGAGTCGGTGGCAACCGATCTCTGGAATGCAAACGATGCAACCGTTACCGAGGCGGCCAAGACCTACTTCAACGATGAGTTCTTCCTGGAGGAGTGCGGCGAAGCACTCGAGGATCTGCTCCTTGCCGACGTGGAGCCCGCCATCATCACAGGCGCCTACGACAGCTCCGTTTACCTCATCGATTCCTTCGTTGCCGAGCTGGCCGCTCTGGTGTTTGACTACATCGAGACCAACGGCTTCACCATCACCGAGGCTGATATCAATGCCGCGTTCGGAAAGATCTCCGCAGGCGATACGGCTCTCTCCGACGTGATCGATATCGATCTCCTCTTTGCTTCGCTCACCGAGGCACAGTATGCATCGCTCTTCTCGATCCTCGATCAGAACACTCTCATCAACGAGCTTTCCGACGATATCAAAACGCTGGCCGCAAAGCTGAACAGCCAGCAGATCAAAACGCTCACCCTTCAGATGCTTTCCTTCCTCTCTCAGAACGTGGATCTCATCTCCATCAACGGCTATGAGATCGCAAAGGAGGCAGAATCCGGAGATCTGGCAGGTCTGATCGCTCCCAACTACGAGGCCATCGTTGGCGCACTTGCTTCCTTGGTTCCCTCCTTGGAGGATCTGGGCAAGGATTCCAAGCTTCTTTCCTTTAATTTCTATACCGAATATCTCACCGCAAACGGCGAGGCCCGCGTGAAGGACATCAACGTGGAGTTCGTTCTCATCGGCGATCTCACTCCCGTTCGCAATGCCATCGAAAAGCTGGCCGAGTACATCGACATCAGCAAGCAGGGCAACACCCTCTTCGTGGAGATCACTCTCCCCGCAATCGTCACCGAGGCCTACGCTAAGTTCCTCGAATCCGAGGCAGGCGCTGAGCTTCGCGACACCGTTCTCGGTCTGCCCGGCATGACCGGCGCCGACCTCACCGCCGCTCTCAAGGATCTCACGCTGGATCAGGTTCTCGCTCTCCTGGCCAAGGCAGATCCCGAGGCGATCTACTCCTACGTGATGAACCTCTCCTACGTGGAGGCGGCTCTCAATAAGATCAATGAAAAGACCGGTTTGGATCTGGACATCACCAAGCTGCAGGATCTGAACACCGTTCTCGATGCCATTGCAAACGGCACTCCCTCCTTTGAGGCGGTTTGCAACGCCGTTTCCGCCAAGATCGGAACCGACGTGATGAAGGCTCTGGAAACCGCAGCCACCTATGCCGATAAGTCTGAAACCCTTCGCTCCTATCTGGCCAAGGCCGCAACCCTTCCCTACGTTGGCCGCCTGATCGACTCCAACAGCTTTGCAGAAATTCTTGAGCAGTACAGCGACGTTGACCTTGTGAAGACCGTGTCCGACTACGTTGCCAAGAAATTCGGCACCGACCTCCGCCAGCTGATCCTTGAAAACGATATCAACGAGCTTTATGCAAAGGCTCTGGAGAAAGCCTCCGATTACGAGTCCTATTTCGAGAAGGCAAAGACCATCGCGCTCAATCTCCTGGATCCCGACTACGTGCCCACCGGCAAGGTGGAGAAGCTGATCAAGAAGCTGATCCCCGATTCCATGCTGGAGGCCGCACTGAATAAGTCTCTGATCGACTTCTATGAGGGCAACGGCAGCTTCCATGCCAACACCGGCGTTTACACGCTGGATATCGGCGCAGCCGCAGACAAGGCCTTCGATTATCTCCTCACCAAGGTGGAGCTGAGCGAGCAGTATGTGAACATGATCAGAAATCTCCTGCCCGAAGGCACCGTTAGCCTCGGCTTGGATCTCACGGTCAACTTCCAAAACCTCGCACTGGTCACCTATGAGGATGAGAACGGCAACGAGCTCTTCACCACCTTCCTGCCCAACGGCGTGGATCCTCAGAGCTATCAGAACGCTCCCGAGGTGGAGTTCAAGAACTTCCTCCACTGGGCAGACAAGACCGACGTGAACGGCGAGAAGATCGATGCCATCAACGGCGATATCGTTCTCCGTCCCGTTTACAGCCGCGATTCCTACACCGTCACCTTCACGGGCGAGGGCGGCGTACTGCTGGAGGTCACCGTTCTCAACGGTATGAAGCTCTCCGACGTCATCGCAGCTCTTCCCGAGGCTCCCTCCGCTAAGGAGCTGGGCTACTACAACGGCACCTACCTGCTGAGCTGGACGCTGAACGGCGCCACCGTCACCGCAGAGGAGATCCTCGGCGCAGTGATCAGCGGCGACCTCACCTTCACCTACGTTTACACCTTCGTTGAGGGCTCCGAGCTGATCTCTGTTCCCAACGGCACCGTTACCATGGAAAACGGTAACTGGACGGCCGAGATGAAGGGCGACGAGATCAACCTGACCATCGACCGCGCAAACGGCGACATCAGCGAGATCAAGACCCTCACCGCAATCACCGAGAGCGGCGCCAAGATCACCATCGATGAGGCAACCATGAAGCAGATCGCCGAGAAGACGGCGGCTGACAGCGTGATCAACCTCACCTTCAAGACCGGCACCGCATCCTCCGGCTACACCACCGACCTGTTCGTCTACACGCCCGCATCCGTGTTCGTGCTGGAGCTGACGGCCGATGGCGCAAGCTTCTTCAATGAAACCAACACCGCCTTTGCAGGCACCGTGAAGGTTGAGCTTCCCTTCGCAGGCGCTCTTCTGGAGAACGGTACGCAGAGAACCGTATTCTATCTGCTCACCGGCAACGGCAGCGTAGAGAAGATCAACGCCGTGGTAACTCCCGGCGTGGGCATCGCCTTCAACGCGGCTCACTTCTCCGAGTACTTCGCCGTGAACGAATATATGCTGGAAAGCAAGTTCGTTGGCGTGAGCGGCACCACCAACGTGGACGGTCAGTGGATCCCCGCAGGCGCCGTGATCAACGCCGTGCTTCCCACCGTCACCAACGGTCAGGGCAAGGTGATCACCACCATTCAGCTGCTGGAGACCGGCACCGCTAACGTGGCAGGCACCATCGCCACCATCGGCGGCGGCATGACCATGCCCGCACATCCCACCACCATTCAGTTCACCGCTGAGGAGATCGGCGCCAACGTTACCTGGCGCGTGCAGACCTCCGAGGGCGAGAAGACCTTCACCACGCAGGCAGAGGCCGATGCATACGTTGCCGCCAACAAGGCAAAGCTGACGCTGGCTCGCGGCTATGAGGTGGAGGCAGGCAAGTGGATCGGCGTGAGCGTAAACGGCACCGTTTACATGGCTCCCAAGACCGTTGCCGTGAAGTACACCGTCACCTTCGGAAGCACCACCGTTCAGTTCACCGTTGAGGATCTCAACGCCTTCTATATTCCCGCGATCACCGAGGTTGAGGGCTACACCGTGAAGTGGATCTGCAAGGATCTCTCCAATCTGGTGCTGGATTCCAAGACCAAGGCCAGCGACGTGATCTCCGCTATGATCACCAAGGGCGTGACCACCGTTGCCGCCACCGCTGAGCAGACCGCTGTGGAATACACCGTGTACCTGCCCGACGGCACCGTTCTCGGCAAGTTCAAGAAGGGTGATAAGGTCACCGTTCAGATCACCGTGGCAGAGGGCCACAAGCTCGCTTCTCTGAAGTGGGTGAGCGCCTCCAACGCAACCGTGAACGGCGACGTGACCAACAATGAGTTCACCATGCCCGCCTCCAACGTGCTGATCGAGGCCGTGATCGAGGCAAACACCGTAAGCTTCACCGTTCAGGAGGCAAGCGGCAATCCCGCTTCCTACACCGCGAAGTTCGGTGAGACCGTAACCTATCAGATCAAGGTTCCCGCAGGCTACACGCTGGAAAGCGCACCCTACGGCAAGCTGGTTTCCTTCGTGACCGAGCAGGATGGCTCCATCACGATGACCTATGCCTTCACCGTGACCGCTGAGTTTGCGGATAACACCAAGATCACCTACACCGTTGCTCGCAAGGTGCCCACTCCCGTGAAGCTGGCCAATGGCCTTGCAACCACCGAGGAGGCTCCCGCAAGCGCGATCGAGAATCTGGTGTTCGCCGGCTTTGCCGCACCCGATTCCACCGTATTCAAGAACAACGCTTATCAGTTCGCAACCTATGATCAGGTGGTGAAGGAAGCAAGCCTCTTGTGGCTCTGGATCCTCATCGCTCTGGTGGTTGTGATCGCACTGATCACCATTCTCTACCGTCTCTACATCAACGGCAAGATGAAGCCCAACTTCTTCCTGAGATTCATCACTTGGATCGTCAGCTGCTTCTTCAGCGTATGTCTGGCCCTCTCCGGCCTGTTCCTGCTCCTCACTCAGGGTACCACCAAGAAAGAGGACGTGGATTTCGAGATGTACGGCCTGAAGAACCCCGAAGAGGAGAAGAAGGACGAAGCCGTCACCGAGACCCTTGAGGATAAGGCTCCCGAGGCCGCCGAGAAAACCGAGGCAGCTGAAGAGGCTGAAGCAACCGAGGAAGTGACCGAGGAGGCTGAGGAGGTAGCCGAGGAGGCAGAGGCAACCGATGAGGTGGCTCTCACCGAGGAGACCGAAGCAACCGAGGAAGCAACCGAAGAAAAGAAGGACGATCAGGCAGAGTGATCAACGCTCTGTCGGAAGCGTTCCCTGAAAAGTAACAACGGGGGGAGAACTTTGCAAAAAGTTTTCCCCCTTGCATTGTTTGATGAGTTTTCCACATTTTTTCTGTGGAAACTGTGGAAAACTGCTGAAAAAAGCAAAAAAATCGACAAAAACTCACATACGTATTGAAAATTCACAAAAAAAAGAGCTTTTTTGGCCTGTGGAAAACTTTTCCGCGAAAAAGGAGGAGCCATGATTTATACAGCCAACTATCAGGTGAATTGGCATGATACAGATGCAAACAGAAGGGTGACGCCCTCTCATCTTCTGCTCTATATGCAGGAAACGGCGGGACGCCATTTGCACGATCACGCGATGGATCTGGACCGTTTGCGCGACGAGCGCGGATTGGGGTTTCTTCTCAGCCGCGTGTCGCTTTGCGTTTTCGCTCAGCTCTATGCCTATGATGAGATCACGGTGCAAACCTGGATCGTGGAAGGAAAGGGCCTGAGCTTCAACCGCTGCTTCCGTATCCTGCGCGGCGAGGAGACCGTGGCAGAGGCCTTCACCGTTTGGGGCTTGATGGATCTAAACGGCCGCAAGCTGGTTCGTCAGGAGCAATTTTCCTATCCCTTCGGCGGCGAAGAAGCACTGGAGCCCGCTCTGCCCGTTCGTTTTCGTCTGCCCTCCATTGAGGAAATGCCGAAGGTGGGGGAGAGAAGGATCGTTTATTCCGATCTGGACTACAATTGCCACATGAACAACACCAAATATCCCGATATGCTCTGTGATTTTATTCCCGACATCCTCTCCCGCGAGGTGATAGGCTTCACCATTTCCTATCTCCACGAGGCCGCATACGGTAAAACGCTCTCCATCCATTGCAAGGAGGAGGGAGAAAGCGGAGAATTCCTCTTCCGCACCGTGGGCGAGGACGGCATTGTCTGTTTGGAGGCCAAGCTCTACACACGCCCCTCCGCCAACGTGCAGATCTGAGAGAAAGGAGCAAGGGAGACAAAAAGCGTCTCCGGATCGATCATGAAGCTAAGGATCAGAATCAAGGCCTTCCAGCTGCTCTCTCATCGGGGAGGAAAAAGGCTGGATGCCGCGGCAGGAGAATTCATCAGCGTGGGAAAAAACGCGCTGAAGGGAAATCAGCGTCTGGAGGAGGCGAGGCTGCCTGCCAATCTTTCCATTGTGAAGGCGGGAGCCTTTGCGAATTGCCGCAGACTTCGCTCGGTGGAATTTCCCGCCGAAACGGGCGTGGGGCTCTCGGTGGGTGCTTTTGAGGGCTGCGACAGATTGGAGCATCTGAAGCACACCGATTCTCTCACCGCGATCGGAGAAAAAGCCTTTGCGGGCTGCCGTTCTCTGAAGGAATTCGAGGGGAAGGATCTGAAGCGGCTGGGAAGCAGGGCCTTTTCCGGCTGCATCTCGCTTTCCCGCGTCACGCTGCCCGTATCTTTGCAAAGCATCGGTGCAGGTGCCTTTTTGGGATGCTGGAATCTGGAGGAGCTTCATCTGGATTGCCTGCCCTCGGCGCTTCCGGCGGCTCTGCTTCGGGACTGTATTTCGCTTCACGGGGTGCAAATTCCGCCCACGGTAGCGGAAATCGGCGCCGATCTCTTCCGCGGCTGCGCGGCATTGGAGCAGGTGGAGCTGCCCGATTCCGTTGCGCGGCTGGGCGCACGCGCCTTTTTGGATTGTGAGGAGCTTTCCGCCGTTACCCTCGGAAGCGGACTGAAAAGGATCGGCGCGCGCGCCTTTGCCCGTTGTCCCGCTCTTTCGGAGCTGGAGATCCCGCCATCTCTGCGGTCGCTCGGCTTCGGTGCCTTCGGGCTTGGCTATTCCAAGAAGCGGATCACCCTCACCGTGAAAACCGAATACTTGGAAAAGCG
>JAZRCQ010000156.1:0-2321 GCA_045659845.1 Eubacteriales bacterium | reverse complement strand
CCTCGGAGAGCTTGGCACAGGTCATTCCAATTGCTCCGTGCTCGATCTGGAGATGCGCCAGAGCCGAGCATTTGTGGGATTTATAGTGAGGGCGCAAGGACAGAGAGCTGCCGCGAAGCAGCTTGTCCATTTCGTCGATATTTTGCTGTAAAATATTCTTGTCAAGTATAAGAGCAGGGGTTTCGATGTCGTTTATACGCATGTTTTTAGCTCCTTTGGGTTGATTTTAAATAATTATATCACAGTTTTATTGCGATTGCAACGGTTTTGCGCTAATTTGATTTTGAAGATAGACCGTTCAAAATAAAAAATCCAAGCCGCAGGACTTGGATTTTTAATTTCTTTGCGTTTATGGGACAGAAGCGAAGCTCTAGCCTTATTAAACGCTTGCAGGAGAGATCATATCGATAAGGTCGCGCAGTGCGGGTTCGAATTTTGCGCCGTACCAGTGATCGGCATCGCCTTGCGTGTTGATGATGCATTTCACGGTGTAGTCAGCGGCAATTTTGGCCGCGTCATAAAGCTCCTTGCCATTCAGAAGCGCGCCGGTGAAGGCAGAGGCATAGATATCGCCCGTTCCGTGGGCGCCCTTGCCGATCTTATCATGCTCATAGTGGCGCATGCTGCCCTTCGTGTAAACGGCAACACCGGTCTTGCCCTCGCGGTAGCCAACGCCCGTCATCACCACGGTCTTGGCGCCCAGTGCGCAAAGCTTCTCGCAAAGCTCGGTGACGTAGGCCTCGTCGTAGCTCTCACGATACTCGCTTCCGGTGAGGAAGGCCGCCTCGGTAATGTTGGGGATCAAAACGTCCGCCTCGCCGCAAAGAGGCTTCATGGCCTCCACGTAGTCCATATCAAAAATAGAATAAAGCTTGCCGTGATCCGCCATGGCAGGATCCACGATGCGGATGCAATCGTCGGTTCCCATGGTGGCGAGAATGCTCCGCACGTAGCCGATCTGGCGGATACTGCCCAGATAGCCGGTGTAGATCGCCTTGAATTTGATATTTTCCTTCTGCCAATGCGCCACGATGGCGGGCATATCATCGGTGAGATCGCGGAAGGTGAAGCCGCTGAAGCCGCCCGTGTGGGTGGAAAGCACGGCGGAGGGGAGGATGCAGGTTTCCATGCCGCAGGCCGAAAGAATGGGCAGAGCCACCGTCAGCGAGCATTGACCGACGCAGGAGATATCCTGAATGGTCAAAATTTTTTTGTAGGACATTTTTTCATTTTCTCCTTGCAATTTGATTGCATTTATTATATAATATTTCTGACGATATGAAAATAGTCAGAAACGGAGAAAATTATATCACCAGATGAAATACAAAATCGACAAGAGCATCCGCCCGGTCTATCTGCAGATCTATAAACAGATCAAGGACGATATCATCAACGGCAGCTACCCCTACAACACCAAGCTTCCCTCCAAGCGCCTGCTGGCCGACGAGACCGAAACCAGCACCGTCACCATCGAGCACGCCTACGCTCTGCTTTGCGACGAGGGCTATGCAGAGGCCCGGGAGCGAAGCGGCTTTTTCGTGGTCTTCCGCAATTCGGACGGCTTCGCTCTGCCTCCAACGGAGGAGCTTCGCCGGGGGGAGATCACCGATGAGCATCATGCGAGCCTCGATTTCCCTTTTTCCGTGCTTGCCCGAACCATGCGAACCGTGATCAGCGAGCTGGGAGAGGCGATCCTCGAAAAGTCGCAGAACAAGGGCTGTCCCGCGCTTCGCATGGCCATCAGACAGTATCTTTCGCGAAACCGCGGGATCCACGTTGAAACGGAGCAGATCGTGATCGGCTCGGGGGCGGAATATCTCTACGGACTGATCATCGAGCTGCTGGGGCGGAGCCGCATCTATGGGATCGAGCATCCATCCTACAAAAAGATCGAGCAGGTCTACCGCGCCTGCGACGTTTCCCTCGAATCGCTCCGATTATCCCGCGACGGCATCGACAGCACCTCTCTGGCGCGCACAACGGCAAGCGTGCTTCACACCACCCCCTACCGAAGCTATCCCACCGGTGTCTCCGCCTCCGCCAACAAGCGGCATGAATATATCCGCTGGGCCGATGCGGCCGACCGATATATCATCGAGGATGATTTTGAATCCGAATTTTCGGTCTCCTCCAAGCCCGAGGACACACTCTTCGCCCTCTCCGACAAGGACAACGTGATCTATCTCAACACCTTTTCCAAAACCATCTTGCTTTCTCTGGGCGTGGGCTATATGGTGCTTCTCCGCAGGCTCGTGAGTGAATTCATCGTGAGACTCGGCTTCTATTCCTGCACCGTGCCTACCTTTGAGCAGCACGTGCTG
>JAZRCQ010000155.1:0-3376 GCA_045659845.1 Eubacteriales bacterium | reverse complement strand
CCCCTCGGCACGAGCGCGCTCGCAGATCGCCTCGGTGAGCCGCACGGGGCTCAGTTCCCGCACTGTGGCAAGAAATTCGGCGAAAAGCCTCCCCTCGACGTCCTCCGAGAGTGCGCCGTCGCTCACCATCACCACAATGTCACCCACCTTCAGATCCACCGATGCCACCTGCGCATCCAGCTTTTGCAGGATCCCGATGGGTGCGGTTCCCGCCTGCAGGCGGCTCACCGTTTCTCCGCGGATCACAAAGCAGGGCGCCGCGCCGCTCTTGATAAAGCTTGCCTTCCCCGTGATCAGATCCAGCTCCATCAGATCCACCGTGGTGGTGCATTCGTGGACGCTGTCGGCCGATCGGGAGCGAATGAGATTATTGAGCATCCGAAGAGACGTTGATGCCCGATTCCCCGCCCGAAGCATCTTCTCCAGAAACACCGAGCAGAGCGAGGACGTGATGGCGGCTTCGCGCCCGGAGCCCATGCCATCGCTGATCAGGGCATAGAAAAAATCCTTTCCGTTGGAAAAAAGATTCACGCAGTCGCCGCCGATCTCCCCATCTGCAGAGAGGCTTTTTTGCGCCCCCGTCACCGAAAACCGCCGCTTCGTTTGCAGCAGCATCACCGAAAGCCCGTCCTCCACCTCAAAAACGGGAGCCCCCAGCTCCACGCCGCACATCTCGCCAAGATCGGCTCTCAGCGTTTCTGCGGTGACCGTGGAGGCCGATTGATCCACGCCCCTCAGCATCACCCGACGGCGACGCCCACCGTAGACCGAAACACCCCCAACAACGATCCTTGCATCCTTCAGATATTCCCTCATCCGCATTTCCAGCTCGGGATCAAAGCGGTATTCCGCCTCCTCCTCGGCAAGAGCATCATTGATCACCTCCGAAACCGCACGATAGTCCATGGCAAAGCTCTCCACGCGATCGCTCCCCAGCAGATCGGATGTACTTCGCGCGCAGGCCTCGTTGATGTCCGAAAGGATCCGATCGATGGAGCCGCATCGCCGCCGCAAATGATGGGGCACCATCTCCCGCGTTACCCTTCCCTTCACGTGAAGCCCCGAATGTATGCTCCCCATCGCCGCATAGGTTTCGGAATACTCCAGCCCCCAGCAAACGGTTCGATTAGAGCAGGAGCTGCAATGCCCTTCAAAGGCATTATCGCAGATCCTGCGCAGGTCCAGCGTTCCGGGACGGCGGCTGCGATCGCTGAGATTGAAGAGCATTTCCGACAGCGAGGAGAAGGCATCGGAAAGCTCCCGCAGGCGAACCTCTCTTGCTTCATATCGACTTTTCGCGCATCGCAGATGGGAATCCTCCGAGGTTGCCCGATCGTCCTCCTGCTCCTGCTTCCCCTGCCGCTCGCGTTCTATCTCATCTCGGCATCCGGCTTCCAGCCAGCGAGCCGCCAGCGGCATCAGCGCACCTCCGCCCAAAAAGGCTACGAGCGCCGTTGGAGCCGACGCCCATCCCAGCGCATAGATCGACCACGCCACGCCGGAAAGGCAAGAAACGGGGATGGCGATCGGATCCTTTTCCCGCCACGGAATGCCCCGATAAAGCAATGCGGCCAATAAAAAGGATGGGATCAGCATGGGCGTGTACGCCAATCCGCAGATCCCTGCCGCCACTGCGCCCCACAATGCTCCAAAGCGATCCGCCGCCAGCAGAGTGAAAAGCATGGCCAGAATGGCAGACACAGGCACGTCGCCGATCCGCGCAAAGGAGGCACTCCAAACGGTTGCAAGCATCAGTCCCCCTACGGCGATCCCGCGCAGAGGCAGGGGCGCGCGCACGCTATCAACGGCAACCGAAAACAGCGGAACCGCCGCCGTTGCCGCTCCGATGAGAAGCAGGGCAGCAAACCAATCGTAATAGCGGAAGCCTCCCTCCGCAATGCGAACCAGAGAGATCGCCAGCGCGGCAACGGCGGCAAGGATCATGCGCAGACAGACGCGCTCGGTAAAGATCCCCAATACAGACCCTACCGCGTTCGACGTCATGCGGCGGAGCCTTCCCGATTTTTTCTCCCGCTTCTGCGCCGTCAGCTTGTCGATCAGTCTTTTGGGAAGCTTCATCTCGGCCTCGGGCGTATCCTGAAGCAATCCGAAGGCCATGCGGCACATGGCAACGGCGGCATAGATGCAGATCATCAGGATCGGCCGCTCCATCATGGCCAGCTCTGCCAGCACCAGCCCCGAAAGCACCCCCGGCACACCGCCTCCAACGGCACAAAGGATCGCGATCCCGAAGGGATGCACCCCCAGCGCCATTCTGCCGATGCCCAGCAGATAGGCCGTTATCCCCCATAGAAGCTGGCAAACCACCCATTGCGCTCTTCCCCGAACAGCCAGAGCATTGCGAGCGCGCAAAAGCTCCTCCAGCCTTCTTTTTTTTCTTTTTTCCACCATCTTTTCATCCCTTCCCTTTTTCTTTTTCATTCCTCGCATCCATTTCGTTCTTTTTCATGCCCAAAAGGATCTTGCATCACTATTTTACACCCCTTTCCTTGCAGAAACGGTCGAATCCGGCGGTGAAAAAAAGAGGACTTTTTCGCGCAGATGTCCTCTTTTTGGTTGGCGATGTTGATTTTTCGGGAAAGCTCTCGGTGCGGGAAGCGAGACGACACGAAGCGAGACGGCAAAGCCGTTTTTTTGTCGCACGATTCATTTCACGTCGCGTTTTTCCGATTTCGGAAAAATATTTTTATTATTTTTCGCAAAACTCTTTATTTTTTAAGAAGTTTGTGCTATAATGGAATTATCAGTGGTAAAGGAGGGATCATCATCGAAGAAATCAAAACCGTTTGCTTCACGGGGCACCGCCACATTGATGCCGCAGAGCGAGGCGACGTTTGCAATGCGCTGCGGGAGGAGATCGAAAAAAGGATCCGCGCGGGAGCGGAGATCTTTCGCACGGGAGGCGCAGTTGGCTTCGACACACTGGCCGCGCTCACCGTTCTCGAGGCAAAGGAGCAGCATCCTCACGTGCGTCTGGAGCTGATCCTGCCCTGCCCCGATCAATCCCAGCGCTGGGCGGCGCCCGACGTTGCCGTTTACAATCGGATCCTGCGCCATGCAGATGCCTGCCGCTACGTGAGCCCGATCTACTACAACGGTGTGATGCAGGAGCGCAATCGGGCCTTGGTGGACGGCTCGGAGCTCTGCATCGCCTATCTGCGCACCTCTCACGGAGGCGGCAGTGCCTACACCGCGGCCTATGCTATCCGCTCGGGACTGGAATTTGTGAATCTGGCCGATAGGGTGGGATGGTAGAAAAAACCGCCGCCGGAACCCGGGAAACGGGTGGGGGGGCGGGGTTTTTTGGGTGGCGTTCGGGGGTTTTTCTGACATCGGGGGCCCCTACGATCCTTGC
>JAZRCQ010000154.1:0-3332 GCA_045659845.1 Eubacteriales bacterium | reverse complement strand
GTAAGTTCACCAAGAAGGATCTCGTGGCCGTTGTGATCGCCCTGATCTTCCTGGGCAAGTTCGCTTTCGTGACCATGTAATCGATACCCCCAAAAAAGGGAAGCCCGATGCACAAAGCATCGGGCTTCCCCTTTTTGATCGAGGTGCTGCGGTGTTTATTTGTGAATAGAGGCCAGCTTGCGGCAGGAAAGGGAACGGATGCGGGCGTTGCCGTTGGAGGAAAGCCGCAGATAAGGGAGATTATAGTCGCAAACCGCATAGAGCGTGGCGTAGAAGCGCCCCCCGTCGGTAAATACGCCGAAGGAGCAGCTGTCAACGATGATGCGAAGCTCCAAGGACTCCCGATCCTTGCTCAGCGGCACGCGGAGCTTTCCGAACGCGAGAACGCCCTCCTGTGCATGGATCTGCAGGGTGTGGCCGAAAAGCTCCAGCTGCATGCTCTGCCCATCATCGGCGGTGATCTGCAGATCGTAGGCGGCGGGATCCAGCGGAAGCGTCAGGGGCTCGGAGAGCGATAGCTCCTCAAGGCTCTGCTCGGCTTCATAAAGCCGCTCGATCTCGCGCGCGGGGGCGGCGGTGAGAAAGAGATCATTGCCGTTCGCATGAAGCTGCATTTCCATGGGCAAGCTCAATTGGTTTGGCACGCGCTCGCAGGGCATTCTCAGCCTTTGCCAGGTCATGCGAAGCACTCTGCCGTCGTCGATGCCGGAAAAGCTCTGCGCCGCATAGCTATGGGGCGAAAAGCCAAGCTGCTGCACGTCGCACACGGGAAGAAAGCGGCCGTTTTCAAACCTGCCCACCACGTATTTATCCGAGGCACCGATCAGCACCCAATAGGATCTTCCTTCCGTGCGGAAGCAATAAAGATCGGGACATTCGGCTTCTCCGGGCATTTCGATCTCCTGCAGGGGCTCCCAGTCCAGCAGATTGCGGGAGGTGAAGAGCCCGAAGCGATTTTCCGTGAGATAAAGCCCCATCAGGTAGCATCCGAGCTCCTCTGCCCACACGACCTTTGGATCTCTGTTTTCATGGACGATCCAAGGAAGGATGGGATTTTTTTCATACTTTTGGAAGGTTTTTCCGCCGTCATTGGAATAGGCCAAGCATTGTGTGAAGGCCTTGCCCTTGGAAAGCAAGCTCTTATTGCCTGCGGCGGTGTAGAAGAGGAGCATGGGGGGAAGCTCTCCCGTTTGCAGGCCGGATACGTTGCGCGTATCCTCAATGGCGGAGCCGGAGAACATCGTGCCCATCTCGTCGGGGAAGAGGGCGATCTCCTGCTCCTCCCAATGAATCAGATCGCGGCTCACCGCATGGCCCCAATGCATATTATTCCACACCACGTCGCAGGGGTTATACTGATAGAAGGCGTGATAAACGCCGCGGTGTCGGATCATCCCGTTGGGATCGTTGATCCAGCCCAGCGCGGGGGTGAAATGGGAGTGGGGGCGATGCTCCTCCCGATAGAGCTCGGGAAGCTCCCGCCGATCGGCTTGCCGCAGGACCGGCTCCATGTGCGGGATGCATTCATAGGAGACGGTTCGCCCGAGATAGCGGGAAACGTCGATGTAGATCATCATGCTCGGGTGGAGCAGATCGATCTTGCAGAGATAGTCGATTAAAAGCGTTCTCTCCGTGCCCTCCTCATCAAAGAGACAGAGTCTTTTGGAAACGGCCGTGCTGTTGATGGGAACCACCAGATATTTCTTTTCGATGATGATCTTCATGGCGCACTCCTAACGGATCCTATGGTTTTTTGCGGCCTGTCCGAGCAGGGGGAGGCCTCGATTCATTATAGCATAGGGAAATGCGATTGTCAAGGCGTTGGTGAAACGGGAAGAAAAAAGCAGGGCTCGGCAGAGCTGCGCCACCGTAGGAATCCAATCTTCCGATGGGGCGCAGTCTGTCGGCCCTGAAAAAATTTGACATAATTTTTTGGAAAGCCAAGCTTTTTAGACACAGATCGAGATCCCTCTGCCGCGCAGACTTGCGGCAGAGGGATCTTGTTTATTTTTCGGTGAATACGATCTCTGCCTTAGCGCGGGGATCGGTGAGGATCAGCTCGCCTGCAGAGGGAAGCACGATCCTGCCCGCATAGGGATTTTTCACGCTCAGAACGGGCGAGGTGACCGTGGCATCCACCTCGGAGCGCTCAAAGGCGAGATCCGCATCGATCATTTCGCAGTTGATCAGGCGCAAGCCCTCGCAGTAGCAGAAGGGCTGCGTGCCGATGATGCGGCAATTTTCCATGGTGAGATTCTTGCTGTACCATGCGAGATATTCGCCCTTCACCACGGAATTCCGCACCGTCACGTTTTCGGCGTGCCAAAAGGCATCCTTGGTGTTCAGCTCGCAATCCTCCAAAACTGCATTTTTCACGTACTGGAAGGAATATTTTCCCTTCAGGCGGAAGCGGTCGGCGCGAATCCCCTCGGTGTGCAGAAAGAGATATTCTCCCTCGGCCTCGCAATCGGAAAGGGAGATCTCCCGCGAAAACCAGCCGAACTCCGCCGACACCACCGAGCAATTCTCCAGCTGAACGCCCGCGCATTCTCTCAGCGCCTTGACGCCGTGAAGCCTGCTGTTTCGGATCTGCACGTTTTCCGAGTACCAAAGAGCGGCGCGGCAGAGCGGCGTCAGCTCACAGCCCGAGATCTCCAGCCCCACGTCATGCCAGAAGGGGTAGCGGAGATTGAAATAGGAATCCAGCACCTTCACGTTCCGGCTTTCCTTGAGGGCACTTTCGCCGTCGGCCGGGCCGTCGAAGCGGCAATTCACCACCTCGATCCCGTTGCTTTCGTAGAGCGCGCGCTCCTCGTCAAAGGTTTTTTCGATTACTTTTGTGTTCATTGGGATGCACCTTCTTTTCAACATTCTCTTCTAAAATCCTACCATATTTTTCGCGGATTGTCAAGACTTCTCGGCCATTTCCTGCGATTTGCGAAAAAAAGCACGTCGCAAGAGCGGATTCGGTTTTGTTTTGGTGATTCCCGGCGCCACCCTCGCCTTGTTCGGAGTTGAGCCAAAGGAGCCGCAGGCATGGAAGGCCTGCGGCTCCTTTATCATGATCCCCGTGGAGGTTTCGTTGACGGGAACTTTATCAAAGACCGTTATTTTTTCAGCTTGGCGTAGATCGATTCCGCATAGCGAACGGTTTCCATGGCGTCGGCACAGTAGTGATCCGCGCCGATGGATGCGGCATACTCCTCGGTGAGCACGGCGCCGCCCACCGCCACAAGGCAGAAGGGGGCTTTTTCGTGCAGGAGCTTCACCGTGGCCTCCATGGCGGGCACGGTGGTGGTCATCAGCGCACTCAGCCCAACCATCGGGGCTTG
>JAZRCQ010000153.1:0-22801 GCA_045659845.1 Eubacteriales bacterium | reverse complement strand
CGCAGTAAAAAACACCACAGTGCGGTGTTTTTTACAAGCGGGGTCGCGCAAAAATATTGCAACGGCGAGCGTTCCTTCAAGTATTGCGCGACAGGGCAATGAAAAATCCCACCTCCGCAACCAAAAAAATTCCTCGGACTTGTTCCGAGGATATTTTTTTACCTCTTCACTCTTCACTCTTCACTTTTCACTAAAACCTCGGGGATTTGGAGGTAATAAGTAACAGTGAATAGCGAAAAGGTATTTTGGGTAGAGTTTCGCTGTGCGAAACTCATTTTTATTTTAAGGTTGAAAAGTAATAGGTTTTATGGTATAATTGATATAAAAAATGAAAGACGGTAGCCATATCTCGTTAATTGTCAGCGATATGTCGAAACTTAATGAATAATTCGTTAAGTTCAAATCTCACAAGCACTTTATCGAAAACATCTTTTTATAGCACTTTCCCATGTCGCATTGACAAAACGGATGCCACCCACCCAAATCCCGTGTGGATGGGATTTAAAGTAAAATCATCGACTTTTCAGGGGAGATTATGCAATTTTTCAATCGCATAATCTCCCCTTTTTTTGTTTATTCCAAAAAATATATGTAAACTATTTAACAAAAAGCTTTGAAGATGTAAATAAGGGCTTGGGATTATTTATTGCTAAGCTCGCCTTTTAAAGAGTTTGATTGCATCAATATATTCCCGCTGATATTTTGAATCATAGCCGCCATAACTGCAGGCTGTTCATTGGAAAAGAGCATGTTCACACTCATGGTAATCGAGTTCAAATAAGGGCGCGCTGCTTCGCCAATTTCGTTCGCGCGCGATTCCATAGCCGCTTTTATTGCTTTGCAATTATCGCACTCGCTTCTGGTAATGCTTGTTTTGAGTTTATTTATCGAAACGTCGAGAGCGTTAATTACGTCTATTAAAGGCATTGTCATATAGTCAATTTTAGCAACTTCTGGCTTTGAGGCATTACCAACATGATTACTCGGAACGAATTCTTCAACAGGATCTTCAATAATAGCCGTATGGTCTATCTTGAATTTCTTAACATACATGTTATAGGCTTTTGTGGCTTCTTTAACACCGAGCGCATCTATATCCCGCTTTTTTTCCAATTCAAGAGATTCAATTTTTTCTTTGAGCGACTTTCTAATTGCAAACGCTGTTTTAGCTGTTGAAGAATATTCTGACTTCAAGGGTTCTATACGGCTATTATAATCCTTGGTGATTTCCTCTGTTGACTGCATAACATAATCGTAGAGCAATACAGCACGGCGCGCACTCATGCGCTGAATTCTTTTCGAAATAATAATTTTGGCTTTTATCTGGAAAAGACCGCGAGCTTTAAAATCATATTTCTGCTTTTCGATCAAGGTGTCGATTTCGTCCAATTCTTCGAGATAGCTTATCTTGTTCTTGATCTTAAATCTGATCATCGATACCATCTGCTCGCAAATAAAATCGCCGACTTCATACTTAACATCGTCAGACATATTTTGATATATTTCGATGCAAAAATTGATTTGGGTTTTCAAATTTTTAAAGAAATTTATAAGCTTGTCTTTAGTGATGTTGCGATTGGAAGTCAGGCTCTGCCACATTTCGACGATAGACGCCTTCTGTCCGTTCACATCTGCCTCGAGCGATTTAATAAAACTTGTGGCTTCTTTAGCAGCTGAATTTACATCTGCACTTATTTTGATTTCTTGCGTGTTGTTTAGATCGAGTAACGCTCCACAAAAATTACAAGAGTTCTTTGTAGTTTTTTTTGCGATAATGCTCGCTCCGCATTCGGAACATTTAAATCTTTTGCTCATAGTTATCTCCTTAAATTAACATTATAACTCTTTCGAGTCCATTATTAATATACCATAGTATTTCGTAATTGTCAATAGAAAGTTTTATAATAGTATCGTAAAATTTGACCAAGAGGTGCTTTATAATGCTGGTACTCAATGAAAATATCAAGAAATTACGTTTGGCGAGAGGACTTAATCAAGTTGAACTAGCTAAAATTATAGGTGTTTCCAAGCAGTGCGTTTCAAACTGGGAAAACGACAACATTATGCCGTCAATTGAGATGCTTATAAAAATCGCGGACTTTTTTAATGTAACAACCGACTATGTTCTTGGGAGAAACGATAAAACTTATATTGATGTAAGCGGACTTTCCGACGAGCAGATTAGCCATATCTCGTTAATTGTCAGCGATATGTCGAAGCTTAATGAAATCCCACCTCCGCAACCAAAAAAGATTCCATAGTCGATGCAATTTCGACTATGGAATTTTGCTTTATATGCCCCAAACGGCTCTTTTTGCCCTAAAACCGCTCATTTAGTGGTTTTGAGGGCGTTTTTCTTTTATAAACGATAAATCCGCCATCCTCTGCCCCAACCAGGCAAAAGCGGCGGGTTTGTATCGTTCAAGGGTTTAATCGTTCAAGGAGTAAATTTACAAAGAAATATTGTTTTATGTCGAAAAATGTGGTATAATTATTGAAATCGCTTGTAGTAACAGGAGGAAGAAATGAAACGCACGGAAATTCGAACTTTAATCAAAGAGTACTTAGCGGACAATAATGTAAGAAAAATATCACAACAAATGGCAGATGAACTTAAAAGGTTTTTACATGCGAAATATCCGAGTGAAAAGTTTGGAAACTCGTATAATGTAGAATGCAAATTTAACGATTTGTTTTCCAAGAGCGGTTGTGTTTCAGGAAAAATTGATCGTTGCGATCCCTTCGAACCAGATTTCATCATTAACTCCGTGTCTTTTTCGATTGATGGCGATTTGCATGTCATGGTCTGGGAGAAGGACAAATTCGCACTAGATTTGGATATGAGCAACCTTTCGGAAGATGATAAAACTGACATAATGAATATAGATAACTATCACAACATAGATGTCTATCGCACTTTTATTCGTATTCCTCCCCAAGATAGGGGTAAGCTTGCTACCATGATTCCGAATTCTATGGGTTTGGAGTTGCTCAGAGATGATATTCCCCCGTATGCTTTTTATCAATATGAAGGCCTTTTTTATCACACTACCAACAAAGGTGTTGGAAATCTCGGCGGTGGTTTTGGATTCGGAGGATTCATTCGAGAGAAAGGAACTATAGCCGAAATTGGAAATCGTTTTACATCTATCGGAGAACACGCTTTTGACGGGTGCTTGAATCTAACAGAAGTTCACATTTCAGGCAACGTGCAATATGTCGGCAAACATGCTTTTTCTAATGTTCCGGGGCTAAAGGTTTATTGTAGTGCGCTGTCGAAACCTGCTTCTTGGGATGATGATTGGTGTGACGGGCTCTGTCAAGTGTATTTTAAGAAGTAACTTACGTTTTAAAATAATACAAAAAGATAAAAAATGAGGATTTTTCGCTATTCAAGGATTCAATCATTTAAGAAATAGATTTGCAGAAAATATTTGTTTATATAGAAAAAAGGTATAATAAATTCAATATATAAAAAGGAGATCACCATGCAACCCATTCCACTTCCACTTACGCTAAACGATATAAAAACGAACCTGTTAAATGGAACTTATGCGATTCCGGCTTTCCAAAGAGCTTTTGTATGGGATATTGAGCGTTCAGCAAAATTACTTGACAGTTGGGTCAAGGGATATCCGATGGGATCATTTATTCTTTGGAAAACAGAGGAAGCTCTTTGCCCTGTAAAAAAAATAGGAAACACAGTTATTTATCACGATGAGCTTGAAGGCGAAAAAACATACATTTTAGATGGGCAACAGCGTATAACCAGTGTGTTTGCCGCAATTATGGGATTGAACACAAGCAAAAAAACATCTTATACTGATATCGTTGTAAACTTAAATGCCAATATTGATGACCATACCAACGACATTGTTACAGTGCGTCCCGAGGAAGAGACATTCCCATGTATCAGTTTTTCAGAACTCTGTGGAGAGATATCTCCTCTCTTGCAAAAGTACCCAAGTCATCTTGAAAAGATATTCAGCATCCGCGACCGATTGTTTAGTTTGAATTTCCATGCAATTAGAATTGAAGGAGCAAGCATTGAAGTTGCGACCGAAATCTTCTCCCGCCTGAACACTGGAGGAAAAAAGCTGGATGACTTTGACATAATGGTGGCTAAAACCTATCGCCCAAAAACTCAAGCTCTTCCCGAGTTTAACCTTGCGGATGAAGTGGAGAAATACTCTAAAACAGTACCGTCTTCCTATGGGGGCGTATCGGACAGAAAAATTATGTTGCAGCTGGTAGCGCTTTGCCTTCGTGGCGAAGTCTCAAGAAAGGCTCAACTCTCAATAACGCGCGATGAGATGATAGCAACTTTTGATGATGTTGTAAAAGCAACAAATCGAGCAATTGATTTTTGTGTTTCTTATTTGAAAATCCCGGTCTGGAAGATTTTTGCATATACATCTGTTTTCCAATTGTATGTTTATTTCTTTTATAACTATAATCAAACTCACAATTTAGCCGCTCCAAGTATAGCACAGCAACAATATCTTATTGATTATTATTGGCGTTGCGTGGTTAACGAACGCTTCGGTAGTGCTACGGATACAAAAACCGTAGATGATGCAAAAAACGTTATAAAAAAAATATTGCAAGGAGATATCCCAGAGCAGGTTGCTATCATGTTATCTGTGGATTCATTCAAAGATCGTGGAGAATTTAAGATGAATCGTGCCTTTATTATGGGCATGGTAGGGCTTTTGATGTCCAAAAATCCTAAATCTATTTCCAACAACTCATTAGTTTGCTTCGATTCTTCTTGGATATCAAAATCCCAAAAAAACAATTATCATCATTTCTTCCCACAAAATATGGAAGGTAATACATGGACAAACGAGCCTGTAAACAATATTTGTAATATTATTTTGCAGGACGCATCAACTAATCAGATTGAAATTGGAAACCGTCGTCCCAGTGATTACATAGGTGAGTTTCTAAAAACGAATGGAAGCCTTCGGGATACATTGAAGGAGCATCTGATAGACGATATCGATGATTATGGAATACCGAATGATGATTTTGATACCTTCATCAAAAAACGTGCATCCGCATTTATTGAAGAAATCAAGACAAGATTGGTAGTTATCGGAACTGATGCGATTGATTCCTCTATAAAATAATCCTATAATGGGCAAAAATCCCCGAACAGCATCACACCCGGGTGCTATTCGGGGACTTTTCTATATTCCAACTCAAAGCATAACCGTTATCTCCGTTCCGTCCTTCAGCGAATAAACCAAGCGGTCATCATTGTATACGGTTACGCGGTCGACCACGGTATGCCCGAGCTTTTCGTCAAATTCTATGGGCGGCACGCCATACCCTCTAAAAGTGGCGCGTTCCGGTATTTGCTGTGGATATATCTTGTGCCCATGATGCCCTAAAATGCAGAAAAGCACTACTCCTCACCACGGTGTAGTGCGTTTCTGCGATCATGCGAGAAGGCGGGCGCGGATCAGCAGCTCAGATATCGTATAGCCTTGCGGTTTCTCTGTTTCTGTATTCATGCTTCTCGTAGTAGCCGATCAGTGCGCCTTCCCCGTTGCGGAGTGCCACCATATAAACGTCCTTGTTTTCCTCGTCGTTGCGAAAGGTGTAAACAACGTTATGATCGCGGCTGCTCCGAAACCATGCAAGAACCCGATCGATCCTCTCGTTCGCCGCGGCAGGATGGCATGCGCGGATGCTTCTCCCCGTGAGATCTCTATGATAGCGCGCAATGGCCGCGGGGTTCATATATACAACGGTCGATTCCATATCGCACACCACGATCGGCGCGCGGTCTTGCTCTAAAATGCTTTTAAACAGCTGTTCCATCATCGTCCTCGCTATAGTGGTATTTTCTTCGGGAGCCCTCATGGAAGCCTCCCCCGTCCTTTTTTCGACGTTGAACTGATTATAGCACATTTTTTTGTCTTTTGCAATCACCTTTGGCAAAAAACTCCCAATCAGAAGAAAACACCCCCGAGGGCGAGGTGGCGGGATCGGCCGATCATATTTTCTTTGAGGAGATTGAGATCCCTGCGCAACGCTCTTGGTGTCTCGACGAAAGCGACGAGCGCCGCGGTCATTTCGGAATATTCTTTTCAAATTCCAACGCGGGATATCCTTCTCTGAAAAGCATCCCACACACGGTCGACAAGCCAGGGGGGGATAAAGCACACCTGATCGCGATCGGGCCAACGTCGTATCGCGTGAATGCTGCGGAGATGTTCGATCCGTATGTCGGCGCAGTTCTCGACACCTTGGAGCCGGAGGATATTTTTGTCAACGGCGAAAAGGCGGCAGAAATTGACAGTCTTATCAAGATCATTGAATTTGATGACATCAAACAAGACGACCTTTTCTCCGGCAGGGGCAGGGTTGAGCATATCATCTTAAACGAAAAAATCCCTCTCGCTTTCGGCCGTTTTTGCCGCCTCTCACACCCTGTCAAAGCCCCACCGCAGCTTGTTTTTTGCGCTCTGAAATCCTTTTTTCAGGGTTTCCCCTCCACTTTCCAAACGCCCCTTGACAAGCCTTGTTCGGTATGCTATACTGGTCTTACAGTTCTGCTTTTGGAGGAAAAAATGATCTATCGGCTCGCTTCCGCTTTGTTGTGCCTGGTCACGCTTTTGTTGCCGGTTTCCTGCGGCGTTCACAATGCAAGCAATAACCAAAATCATGCTGCAAGCGCAGGCATCGATCCCTGCACGCTACCCGAGGAACCCGTCACCCACCCCTCTCAAAACGAACAAGCCGAGATCGCAATAGAGATGCTCGAGGCGGCCGTTCGCGATGAGATCAACGTGGTGGACGAGCATTTGGGAGAGGCCCGCCTGAAGGATCTATGCCTCCCGAGGAGCGGCGCAAGGCTGGAGGATTGCAGATTGCTCACGATGGCCGCGCTGGATATCGATCGGGACGGCGCGAAGGAATTCGTGATCCAATCGCCCGCCCATAACCACATCATTCTGCGCTACCACAATGGCAGGGTGTATAGCTATGGGCTTGGCACTCGCGATTTTTATCGATTCAACACGGACGGAAGCTTTTATTGGCATGATCCCTCCGATGCAGGAGGCTGGGAATGCGGCTTGAGCAAGGTCGTTTTCAGCGGAGCATCGATGGCCGTGCAATCCGTTTACAGCTTGAAATATATCGATGCTCCCGCAAAATATGAATATTTCATAGGGGATGCGGCCGTCACGTCAAAGGAATTCAACGCTGATCCCGAAACCGGCATCACTCGCAAGGAGGAAATGTTCTATCAATTTGAGCTGACCTGCCCCTATCCCATCACCGCGCAGCAGGCAAGGGATCTGGCGATCGAATATTGGGATCTGCAGGACGGTTGCGGAGACGGTGCCGCGGGAACGGTTTTCAGAGTTCGCATCGTGTTGACCGACACGCCGAATGCCGAAACGGACTATTATCGCGCTTCCTTTCAAGTGGAATGGCGCTCAAACGGAGGCGGCGAGGGCGATGAATGTAAGCCGCCTTACCATATCGAATCTCACGATCAAATATTGGTGAACGCGTTCACAGGAGAGATCAAGGCATCCACGTGCGGCCCCGACGGCAGAATCATTTCCGAGAAGGAGGCCATAGAGATCGTTCAAAAGCATTGTGAGGTCGAGCTGGGCACCGTCGGCTATCGCTTTGAGTTGGATGCCGCTTTCCCCGCCCCCGATCATATTTATGCGATCACCGTTCATAAGATCGTTGATCAGCATCCCGTTTTCCACACAAGCAAATGGGTGGATAAGCACACGGGAGAGATCATTTTCCCGTATTACGTGTTTGGAAAGTAAGCCCCCTTCATGACGGATGCCCAAAAGCATAGCCCTTTCAGGAGCCGCGCAGAGATGCCGCGCGGCTCCTTTGTTTCTCTCCTTTTCCCATTGCTCCCCCGCTTTCCATTTGTTTGTTTTTATGCGAACCCCCTTGATTTTCGAGTTTTTTTATGGTATAATTAACAAAACGGTGCGGTTTGCCGCGGAATTTATCCGCATCGCAAAAAGGAGGAGTTTTTATGAAAAAAGAAATCACACCGGATGTCAACGGGCATCGGAAATTCGGCATCCGTGACAGCGTGGCCTACGCCGCAGGCGACCTTGGCTGCAACATGAGCTTTGCGCTCAAGGGAACAATGGCCCTCTTCTGGACACAGGTGATGGGCATGAGCGCATGGTATTCCCTTCTCCTGATCCTGGTGCAGGTTTGGGACGCGATCAACGATCCTCTGATCGGCTCGATCATCGACGCGGATCAACGCACCTACAGAAGAAACAAGTTCCTGCAGTATATCTTCATCGGCTCCATCGGCCTGATCGTTGGCGGTGCCTGCTGCTTCCTGCCCTTCCCCGGCGCACCCGTTTGGGCCAAGTTCATCATCTTCATCGCGGGCTATGTGATCTGGGACGCCTTCTACACCATTGCAAACGTCCCCTACGGATCTCTGCTTTCCCTGATCTCCAATGATGCGGCCGACCGCGCCTCTCTTTCGGCATGGCGCTCGGTTGGCTCCATGATCGGCAATATGCTTCCCATGGTGATCCTTCCCTTCCTGATCTACAACGAGGATGAATCGCTCAACGGCAACATGGTGTTCGTGGCGGCTCTCGTGATGGGCATTCTCGGCTTCATCTGCTTCCAGTTCATGATCCGCAACACCAAGATCCGCGTGCAGACCGTTCAGCGCGTGAGCGAGGACACGCCCCGCTTCAACGTGCTTCAAGCGCTCGGCAACTTCGTGAAGAACCGTCCTGCCGTTGGCGCCACGCTGGCTGCCATGGGAATGTTCGTTGGTATGCAGGGTGCCGCCACCGCCGTTTCCGTCACCTTCCAGATCTACTTCAAAAACACCGACATCTCGGGCGTGGTGCAGCTGTTTGCCATGATCCCGATCCTGCTCTTCACGCCTCTCGCCCGCAAGATGGTGACGAAATACGGCAAGAAGGAGCTTTCCATCGTTGGCTCGATCTGCTCCATCATCGGTGCACTCGGCCTCTTCATCATCACTCCCGACAATACCAACCTCGATCTCCTGCTCTATATTCTCTGCCAGCTGGTTTATAGCCTTGGCCTCGGCATCTATTCCACCGTTTCTTGGGCAATGATGGGCGATGCCATCGACTACAACGAATGGAAGACCGGAAAGCGCGAGGAGGGCGTGGTGTATTCTCTGCACTCCTTCTTCCGCAAGCTGGCGCAGGGCATCGGCCCCGCCGTTGCGCTCATCATCATGCAGGGCATGGGCTACGTGAACAACGCCATTGATCCCAAAACCGGTGCAGAGTTCATCGACGTGACGCTCTTGCCTTGGGAATTTGCCATTCAGCTCCGCACGCTGGTGGCCGTGCTGTTCTTGGTTTCCGCCATCATGCAGTTCATCGGCCTCGGCCTGATCTACAATCTTGATAAGAAAACGCTGGCCAGAATGAAGGCAGAGCTTGACCGCGGCGAAGAAGCCGAAGGCGAATCTGCAGGCGAAGCCGTTTGACCGCCCCTCATTAAATCGAAATTGGAGAAAAAACAGTGAGAACGATTTTAAGCTTGAATCAAAATTGGTTGTTCATCAAGAACACAACGGATCCCTCGGCGCAAGAGGGCGTGCAAGTGAACCTGCCCCACACATGGAATGCCGATGACGGCTACGACGGCGGCAACGACTATTTCCGCGGCTCTTGCCTTTATAAAAAGACCTTGAAGCGCGCGGAGCTTCCGCAGGCCGACCTCTATTATCTGGAATTCCGCGGCGTGAATTCCTCTGCCGACGTTTATGCCAACGGCAAAAAGCTCGCTCATCATGACGGCGGCTATTCCACATGGCGCGTGAACGTGACCGAGGCGCTTGCCGAGGAAGCCGAGATCGCCGTGGTGGCCGACAACGCCCCCAACGAGGAGGTTTATCCCCAGATGGCGGACTTCACCTTCTACGGCGGTATGTACCGAAGCGTGAATCTGATCTGCGTGAGCCGCGCGCATTTCGATCTGGATTACTACGGCGCTCCCGGCATTCGCATCTCGCCCGCCGTGAGCGGCAACAACGCCACCGTGGAGGTGGAGGTGTATGCCAAGGATCTCGGCGAGGGACAGTCCTTCGTTTACGTGATCTCCGATCAAAGCGGCAAGGAGCTTCAGAGAATCGAATCGGCCGAGAGCAAGGTCACCTTCGAGCTCAAGGACGTTCACCTCTGGAACGGCCGCAAGGATCCCTATCTCTATAGCTGCGAGGCCCAGATCGTTGAAAACGGTACAGTGCTGGACAACGTGAGCAGCCGATTCGGCTGCCGCACCTTCCGCATCGATCCCAACGAGGGCTTCATCCTCAACGGCGAATCCTATCCCCTGCGCGGCGTTTCCCGCCATCAGGACAGATGGGGCGTGGGCAATGCCCTGCTTCCCGAGCATCATGAGGAGGATATCGAGCTCATCATGGAGGTTGGTGCCACCACCATTCGTTTGGCGCACTATCAGCACGATCAGCATTTCTATGATCTTTGCGACGAAAAGGGCCTTGTGATCTGGGCGGAGATCCCCTATATCTCCCGCCATATGCACGGCGGCAGAGAAAACACGATCTCCCAGATGAAGGAGCTGATCTCCCAAAACTATAACCACCCCTGCATCGTGGTTTGGGGCCTCTCAAACGAGATCTCCATTGCCGGCTCGGATGAGGATCTTTTGGAGAATCATCGCATCCTCAACGATCTGGTGCATGAAATGGACAAAACGCGCCTCACCACGATCGCCGCAGTTTCCATGTGCAAAATGGATGATCCCTATCTGCAGATCCCCGACGTGGTGTCCTACAACCATTATTTCGGCTGGTACGGCGGTGAGACCTCCATGAACGGCCCTTGGTTCGATAAGTTCCACGCCACGCATCCCACGATCCCGATCGGATGCTCGGAATACGGCTGCGAGGCCCTCAACTGGCACTCCAGCGATCCCAAGCAGGGCGACTACACCGAGGAATATCAGGCCTACTACCACGAGGAGCTGATCCGCCAGCTGTTCACCAGAAAATATATCTGGGCAACCCATGTTTGGAATATGTTCGACTTCGGCGCCGATGCCAGAGCAGAGGGCGGCGAAAACGGACAGAACCACAAGGGCCTCGTCACCATGGACAGAAAATACAAGAAGGACGCCTTCTATGCCTACAAGGCATGGCTGATCTCCCCCGAGGAGGATCCCTTCGTTCACCTCTGCGGAAAGAGATACGTGGATCGCGTGGAGGACGTTACCAAGGTCACCGTGTATTCCAACCTGCCCGAGGTGGAGCTGCTGGTGAACGGTGAGAGCATCGGCAAAAAGACCGCTGAGGATCATTTCTTCTACTTCGACGTTCCCAACGTGGGCGAGACCACCATCGTGGCCAAGGCGGGTGACTTCACCGACGAGGGCGTGATCCGCAAGGTGGACACAATGAATATGGACTACGTGCTGGTGGAAAAGGGTGCCGTTCTGAATTGGTTTGACGTGACCGCGCCCGAGGGACGCTTCTCGCTCAACGACAAGGTGTCCGACATTATGCAATCGGCTCGCGGAAAGCTTTGGTTCCTCGGCGTTGGACTGAAGATCAAGAAAAAGATGGATGCCAACAAGAAGGACAAGGCAAAGGGCAAGAAGTCCGGCGGCTTCGACGTGGATCTGAAGCCCGACGGCGGTCTGATGCAGATGATGGGCGGCTTCACAGTGCTTCGCCTCGCCTCTATGATGGGAATGGCCAACATTTCCTTCACCAAGGAGGAGCTGCTGAAGATGAATCGCAAGCTCAACCGCATCAAGAAACCCTCCAAAAAGGATTGACCTTCAAGTGAGAGATCCCCATCGGGAAGGGGCAAAGCGCCTTCCCGATGGGGATCTTTTGTTGGTTTGACATGGGCACTGAGCCCATTGCAAGCAGAGCAAGCGCGAGGAAGAATTCCTCGCGCTTGCTCTGCTTTGGGTTTATTGCTGAGATCTCCGAGCGTGCCTGCGCCGCATCAGGGGAGCCGCCGCGGCAAGGAGGCAAAGGAGCCATACGCTTCCCTCGATCACGCCACCGCAGCCTTTCTTCTCGGAAGAGCCCGCCGGAGCTTGCTCCGAAGCGATAGGCTCGTCAGGCAGCTGCTCCTCTTCGGTGGGCGCTTCCGTCTCCGCATCGGTCTTTGCGGCCCAAGTGCCAAGATCGAACGTGTACTGATTCTCGTTCAGGAAATATTTTTCATGAATAGTGGAGTAGGTTTCCACGTGAACGCTCTTGCCGTCCTTGGAAAAATACAGCATGGTCACCATGCCCGTGGAGCCGAGATCGTCGTCAACGCCCTGCGGGTTGACAAGCATCTGCGTGACCGTGTTTCCATGCTCACCCGTGAACTGCGTGGTGATCACGTAGTCGCTGGGAATGTGACCGGAAATAACCATGAAAATGTTTTTGTGCTTAGCGATCAGCTTTTGGCAAATATCCTCTCCGCTGTTTGCTCCGGCAGAATAGATCGCAGGCGCCCAGCTATCGTGAGAATCCAAGGTCGTTCCGTCGCCATAGAGATAGGCGTGAGTCGTCACGATCACGCGGTGGTTCGGATGCGCTTCGATCACCTCGCCGGCCCAATTCAGAACGTTGTCCCGCGCGCCAAAGTCCAGCGCCACCATCAGATAGTCCACGCCGCCAACGTTGATCTCCGTCCAGGAATTATTGATCGTGTCATCGAAAAATCCGCCGAATTGCTTTTTGTAGGTCTCGTTATTAAAGTATTCGTTGAATCTCGCGCTGCCATCGTGATTTCCGAGGATCAGCGAATAGGGTAACACACCGTTCAGCATATTAATGGCATCCCTTGCCGTGTTCCACTCCTTGACGGTGTCCGAATCGGTGATGTCTCCAACGCCAAAGACAAATCCGATCTTTTTCGCCTCCGCATTCTGCAGGATCCAGCGATAAATCGTGTTCAGCTTTTCGGGGGAATGCTTGGTCACCCTTTGCGTGTCGCCCACAATGCAGAAGGAATAGGCATAGTCCGTGGTAGACTCATGATCCACAAAATAGGATTTGGGAGTCCAATCGGCATACTCGCCCTCACGCGCGAGACTTTCGTTGCCGGTTGCAATGATCAGATCGTCCACCTCAAACTCATTGGAGCTATAGCGGAACAATCGGAACAAATTAATGTTATGGAAGCGAATGCCCGCATCCACGGTGTCGATCTTCTTGCCGTTGAGCATCACCGTGAAGGAATCCACAGCCCCCTTCTCGCCCGTGAGCGTTCGCACGTTCGGGCTATAGTGGAAGGCGATCTCCATCAACGTCCATTCATCCTTTTGAAAAACGAAGTCGTTATAGGAAAAGCCGTTGATATGCAACCGACCGTTGGAGATCTGCACAACGTCCTCGGAGGTTTGCTGCGCATGGTCTCTCCACGAGAATTTCATGCCGATATTGGTCATTTTAGGCTTGATGCGGAAGGAAAGAATGAAATCGCGCGCAAGATCCTGCTCCGCGCCGTTCACGTAGAAGCGCAGATCCACGTAATCATTGCTCAGGCGATCCATGTAGTTGAGCGTTTCCTGCTCCAGCGTGTAGGTGCTTCCGTTTTCATTGCAAACAAACAATCCCTTTGCGGCCGCAATAGCATTCTGAGAGCCGGACGTGTTCACCGATCCGCCGGAAAAATCCTCGCGGAAAATGATCCGATCGTCATTGGTGGATGCGGTCTCCGCCAGCACCGCCATGGATGGGGACAATGCGGAGAACACCACGGTCAGAAGCAAAAGTAATGCCGCTTTTTTCAGGTTTCTCATAGATCAATCCTCACGATCCCGTTATTTTAGTATTCGAAGAAGAAGGGGCGTTCGTTGTCGGCGGTGTTAGGGCTATGCAGGGAGATCATGCGCCGGCCGTCCAGACGGTTGAACACCATGGCATGGCCGCCATCGAAGCTGAAGGGACTGCCGCCGTGGATCCATTTTCCGCGCAGGGAATCGCTTTCGGATTGCAGAACGAGATAGCGCCCCTGATAGAAGGACGACCACGTCATGCAAAGCTTGCCGTTTTCCCGATAAAGGAAGGGGCCATCGGTAACGTAGTTGCCGGGCTTGCCCTCCAGCTCGCTGACGAAGGGATGATCCGATGCGCGGAACAGCAGAAAGGGCTCGCCTGCCGCGCGGCTCAGATCCTCGGTGAGTGCCATGGCCCAGATCTCGCCGTTATGGATCTGTGTCCACTCATGAGAAAAAACGATATAGGGCACGCCGTCCTCCACCCAGAAGGTGCCGTCCAGACATTCCCAATCTCTGGGCGTCACGGGCTCCTCGGAAAGCGGCTTGAAATCGCCGTCGGGAGTATCGCAAACGAAGATCTGCGTTCCGCGATGCTTCTCGCCCGACTTGCAGCTGCCGAACAGATAGTACTTGCCATTGTAGAAGTGAAGCTCAGGGGCCCAGAAATCCCGATCCGCCCAGAAATCGCTTCCCGTTCCGTCGAAGATCACCTTCGGCTCCTCAAACTCCTCCAGATCCTTGGAGCGGTACACCGAATATTTTGCCCCGGCGGCAATGCAGTGAGGCTTCAGCTCGGTGGTGCCGTACATATAGTAGCACCGACGCTCCCGATCCACGAAAATGAAGGGATCGCGGATCCTGATGTCTTGTTTCTTGATCATTTTTTTATCCTCATCTCAAATTTTTCCATCTCTCTCGCAGGAAGCGCGCGGCCGACTTAGGCTGGCGATCCTTGGTGAACACGCCCTTTCGGTTTCCTCTCACGCGCGTGAGGCCCTGCTTGGTTTTGAAATCGGCAAAGGCCCAGGGATGCTCGCCGATGCAGAAGGGGCAAGCGTCGAAGGCACGCCCGCAGGCCTCGAAATAGGCCAGCTGGAATTCCTCGGAAAAGCTCTCTGCGGGAAGCATGTGCAGGCCCTCCACCGTGTCGCATCCGAATTCCGTGACGAACACGGGCTTGCCGAAGCGCTCATGCCAGCGGCCAAGCTCCTCCCGCATCTGATCCTCCACCACGGAAAGATCGCCGTGATCATAATACCAGCCGAAATAGCGATTGATGCAGAGAACGTCGGCAAACTGCGCCGCCAGCGTTTCCTGCGCCTGATAAAACTCCACCACGGTGACGGGAAGCCTCCAAAGCTCTCTGGCATAGTCCATCACGTTCTTGAAGTAGCCTTCGGCGGGAGCCTCGTTGGTGGCGGCCTCGTTCGCCACGCTCACCATCACCACGGAGGGATGATTCTTATCGCGCGCGTGCAGTCTGCGGATCAGCTCGCGGTGGAGCGCCAGCGTGCGCTCGTTGGCACCGTTCTCGCCATAGTTCTCCTCCCACCAGTTCATGCCAACGGCGGGAACCTCATCGATCACCAGAATGCCGTATTCATCCGCCAGAGAGAGGATCTCCTCGCTATAAGGATAGTGGCTGGTGCGGATGGAATTGGCTCCGATCCACTTCAGAAGCTCGAAATTGCGAACGTTCACCGCTCCGTTGTTGCCCTTTCCCAGCAGGAAAAAGTCCTCGTGCATACCAAAGCCCTTGAAATACACGGGCTTCCCGTTGAGCAGGAACTGATCGCCGCGAACCTCCACACTGCGAATGCCGAAGCGCTCCTCGTAGAGATCCCATCTGGTTTCCACCACCAGCGTGTAGAGATAGGGATCCTCAGGCGACCACAATCTGGGATCGGAGAGCCAAAGCTCCTCCCCCGTGGCCTCGGCCACGATCGCTCCCTCCCGATCCAGAACGGTCAGGCCGACCACGTTGCCCTCCGAAATGACGTCCACTCTCACGCGATGCGGATCGCCCTCCACCATCGTTTGGATGCTCACGTCCTCGATGCAGCGCTTCGGACGGGTGTAGACCAGTACGTCGCGATGGATGCCCGTGTAGTTATAAAAATCGTGATTGATCACCTGCTTGCCGTCCTTGAGGCGGCCTGCAGGGAAGGTTTCGTTGGTAAGGCGATTGTCGATCACCACCGCAAGGCGGCTTTTCGGAAGCAATGCCTTCAGAGGCAGATCCACGGGATCGTAGCCGTTGATCCCCTCGCCGATCCATTCCCCATTGAGATACACACGGCAGCGATGGCTCGCCGCGCCGATGCGCAGGCGGTACTCCGCATTTGCGGATAGCGGCAGAGAAAATTCTCTTTCATACACCACCTCACCCACGTGGCTTTGCAGGATCGGATCGGTGACCAGCTCATTCATGCTGGCGGGCACCGCCGTTAGTCCGCCCTCCTGCAGGGGCGCTTGGGGATCGTATTCTCCCTTGATCGCGGCAAATTTCCAAATGCCGTTCAGATTCGTGACCCAACGGGCCCGATTGGATTGCGGATATAACATTTTCTACGTCCTTTCAGCCCACAACGGACACAATGCCCTTTTCCTTCAGGAATCGGGTGAGCATCCTTGCGGCAATAAAGTGTCCTTCCTCGGTGGGATGGCCGTTGCCACCCGCGCGGTCTCGATTTAATTCACAGATCCAGATCCCTGCCGATTCGCCGCCCAAGGATTCAATGGCCTCCGTCACCCAGGGGATCACGGTGGTCTCGCCCATCATATTGTTGGTCCAAACGATCTTCACGTTTCCGTATTTTTCCCGCACCATGGCAATGAGGTTCTTCACGCCCTCGATCACGCCCTCCTTGGAGGATTTCTTGGTCTGATCATTGGTGCCCAGATTGATCACCACCAGATCGGGGCGCTTCTCAAAGGTCTGCATCACGCCGCGATCGCGATAATAGGAGGCGACGGGATAGAAATCAGTGGCCTTGAAGGAGGTGAAGCCCTTCTCCAGCCCCACGCCGCTGCATCCCACCACGGTGCAATCGGCCTTTAAGCTTTCTGCCGTGAGATAAGGGAAGGCCAGCGTACCGTCCTCATAAAGGGCGGTTCCCTCCCCTGCTTCGCCGTTGATGCAAAGATTTCCGTGCCCGCAAACGATGCTGTCGCCGATGAATTCAATGCTCAGCTCGGCCTCGGCAGGCTTCTCTCCGAATTCTCCCTTGAAGCATAGGGAGCGGATCTCGCAAACGGCAAACTGCGCCTCGGTCTGCTTCAGCACGCGAATGATGTGAGGAGCATCCTCCGAAAGGGTGGCCAACGTCAATCGGCCTGCTCCGACGCCGGCTTTGAGGCGGCCTTCCTGCCGAACGCCGTCGATCCAAACGGTGAAATACGTGTCCCGATCCACCACCACGTTCATTTCAACGGCCCCCTCGGCGCAAACGCTGAATTCGATTCCCGAAGCCGTGAAATCACAAGCGAGCCCTCGGGGCATCAGATAGGTTCGGCCATGGAGCTTCAGGCTATCGTAGGCATCGAGGATCGAATAGGTGGCGGGGCCCTTCGGAGCCTCCTCGGTTGACTTCTCCTCGGTGGGAGCCTCGATGGGAGCCTCGGTGGCAGGATCGGCGGAGGGATCGACGAACGCGTCCCCCTCACCCTTGCAGGAAACGGCCAGGCAACACAGCAGCAATGCAAACGCAAGGCAGCTCCATCGCAGTCGGTGCTTCATCTCTTTTGTCATAGCAGGTTCTCCTTTTTGCGGTCGGCACAAGCGCGGTCATGCTTGGAAAACGGGAGGACAACGGAAAATGCTCCGTTGTCCCCCTCATTCAAAGGCAGGGATCCGGACGATTATGCGGCATCCGGGAAGTAAGAAAGCTTCAGCTTGTTGAATGCCTCCTCAGCCTTGGGAAGAAGCGACTTATACTGAGAGGAAAGGCGGTTGGTCTCCATCAGCACGGTGGAGGTGATCAGCTTGCCCATTCCTCCGGGATTATACAGACCGAAATAATCCTTCACAGCCGTTCTCAGAATGATATCAATGATCTGGCCTGCGCGGCTCTCGCGAACGTACTGCAGCTTCAAGCCCTCCTCCAGAAAGGGAAGGATCACGGTGCGGTAGGACTGCGTGCAGAGCGCCTCAACGGCAATGGAAGCAAACTCGGTGTCTCTGCAGGTCACGGGGATCACCACGAAGGTGGAGGATTCCTGAATCTCGGACATATAGTCCTTCTGAGTGGTATCCAGCTTCGGAGAAGGAAGCACGCCGAAGTTTGCCTCCATGTTTCTCATAGCCGCCTGCGTGATGGACTTCAATTGAGCCTCATAGAAGAGAATATTGCCGTTTACAAAGGAATTCGAGGGATGCACATAGTCAACCGGATCGTAGTAAACGCCGGGATTCTCAAAGAGCAGAGCGATCATGGCATCCACAGCCGTGGATGCGCGCTCCAGATCGAAGTCCACAACCACGAAGCCGTCATCGTCGCGGCTCCAGCGGCGAACGTCGAAGCCATACTCCACAGCCTTCACGCGCACGGGATTGCCCATGCAGAAGCCGATAAAATCATCCTGAAGATCCAAACCGTCGCCGTTGAGATCGGTGTAGGATTCAGCAGCCTTCTGATGGAGAACCTCGATGGTCCAGCCGCCTGAGATCACCAGATCATAGAGGCCGTCCAGCCCCTCCTCATAGCGCTTGCCATACTCATCGGAGTTCACGTAGAAGGTGCCGGCCTTGGTGTAGGTGGTGATGGTGATATCTCCGCAGAGATAGAGGAGACGCTTGCCGTCATAGGATTGAGCCTCCATTGCGTCCAGCTTCCACCAGGCACTGTCCAGAGACAAATACTCATATTGGCTCACGTCGCTGAAATAGGTGTACTCCACGCCGGAATTGATGGCGCTGTTACCCATGGTGTAGATCACGTCGAACTCGGCGGTCTGAGAGTTGCCGAACACGTTCAGCTCGGAGGCATAATCGCCAAAGCGATTCGTTTCGGAAACCTTGTTTTGCAGGGTGATATCCAATCTTTCCTCCACGGCCAGATTGCGCTTGTAAATCAAGTCGCCAACCTTATCGCCGGTGTAGTCACCGTAGCCGTTGGTGTCCACCTCATAGTTTTCCACGAAGGAATAGGTGGTGAGGACCTCTCCGGAGAACTTGGTGCTCACCCAATCGGGAAGGTTGTCCTTCTCGCGGGCACGAAGCTCAGCGTCGGAGAGCTGGCTTTCATCCACGGGCTTGGTGATCAGCTCCTTCGTGGGGGTTTTACCCTTGTTGTCATCTCCTCCGCAGGCGCAGAAGAGCGGAAGGCAAAGCACCAATGCCATCAGGAAAAAGCCGATTCTCTTCATTGCGGTTTTCTCTTTCATGATGCAGAGATCTCCTTTCCATTGTAAGTGATATTATCTGTGTATTGATTGATCGTCAGATTCAAGCGATCGGTGGTGATCGCGCGACCATTGAAGACGATATTCGAGATTGCCACGTCGCTGATCATATGTGCATTGTCATATCCCTGGAAGATGATCCTGCCGAACACGTCTCCGGTGATCTCGATATCGGAGATGGTGATATTCTTGATCTTTCCTCTTTCGGGATCCTTGGTGTAGTTCGTGACCTTGATAAAGAACTCGATCAGCTTGCCTCTTGCATCCTCAATGCGCATATCGCGGTAGACCACGTCCGAAACAACGGCTCTGTCGCCCAAATGGATGCTCATGCAAGCGCCGTCGACCACGTGGATGATATCGTTATCCTCAAAGCGGATCCCCGAAATATTGTCCGTTCTGGTCTCGTAGCCGATCTCAATAGCGTTTCCGTACTCCATGTTCCAGAACACACAGTTCGTTATGGTAATATTCTTCACGTTGGAGCCGCCCGCCTTGATGGCGATGCAGTCGTCGTTGGAGCGCAGGAAGCAATTCTCGATGGTCACGTTCTGCGAGCTGACGATATCCACGCCGTCGCTGTTGATTCTGGTTCCCACAATGCTCAGGCCGCTGAGATGGCAATTTTTACTCTCGGTGAGAACCACCATCCATCTGCGGGGACCGGTAAGCATAAAGTCCTTCAGGGTAATGTTGGTGCAGCTTTCAAACTCCATCATACGGGTTTCAACGGCAAAGCTGAAGGTGTCGATAATGCCGCGTCCGCGAATGGTGAAATTATCTGCTCCCGCGGCGGTGTAACGCGCGTGCAAAATGGCGCCCTCGGCCACGTAAATGGTGGTGTTGGAGGGGATATTCATGGTCTTGCTCAGCCAATATTCGCCGGGGCCGTAGTAGAGGACATCGCCCTCCACGGAAAGAGGATCAAAATCATCCTTGGGATGGAGATAAAGCTGAACGCTGTCGGTCATATCTCCCATGAAGCCCTCGAATTCCACCGAAAGCTTGCAGGGGAAGGTGTTCACCGTGAAGCTGACCTCCTTGCCGCTCACGTCAGGCGTGATGTCTGCACTGAGGGGGCGCACCGTGCATTCCTTGATGGTCTTGCTTCTCTGAATCTTCACCGTGGCCGACGTGGCGTCGCCCTTAAGCGAGGCGATCACGTGGAAGCCGGCTTCGTTTTCATAAACGTCCACCTCTTCGCCGTTGATCCAGACCTTCATGCCGTTGGAAGGAGCCTGATAGATCTTCTCCGCAAAGGAGATCTCGTTGTAGCGAGCCACCACAACGCCATCCACCTTCACCTTCATGCCGTCCGCCTTGGCGTTGGGGGCAACGGAGAGGCTCCATTTGCCGCTTGCGCCAACCGTGACCTCGGAGGAATTCAAGACCGTGTTGCCGTCATAAAGCTCAATAGAGACCTTTTCATTCTCCTTGCCCGCTCCATAGCACACCGTTTCGGCGGAAAGGGGCAGGCGCATGCCGTCCATAAAGTCGTTGTAGAGAGAAAACTCGGAAAACTCGTAGCGGGAAATGCCCTTCTCATAGAGAGCCTCGGCAAAGGACGTCTTCAGCGCAACCGTTTCACCGGTGGCAAAGCCCAGAAGCAGATGCTCCAGACCGTTCATCAAACCGCCCAGATCGCTATACCGAAGGATCAGTCGATTATCCTTCACCTGCGTGTCGTAGTCGCCGCTTTCCAGCGTCACGGCATCCAGCTGATAAACCTTGCCCTCCCGCTTGGTCTTGCCGATCACGATCTCGTTATCGGAGATGGGAAAATCACGCTCGTAGTCGGTAGTCAATTTCAGCTCTGCGCCGGTGTTTGCGCGCAAAACCGTTAAAAATGCGAGGACTGCCTTCATTTCCGTGGTGTCCATCAGCTCGCCGCGAACCACCTGAAAATCGTTCAGTGTGCCGCTGAGCAGGCCTCCCCAAAGCGCAACGGGCCCGGTGGGAGTGCCGCCAATATCCTCCTCGGAGGGAGCCTCGGTGGTGGTGGCATCGGTGCTTAACTCGTCGCCGCCGCAGGCCGCCAGCGTGGGCAATAAAATAGCCAGCAGAAGCATCCAGATGCCGATGCTCCAAAGGCAATTTTTCACGTTCTTTCGTTTCTGATTCATTCTGTTACCTCAAATATGATCTCTTTGGTGCGCTCTGCCACCATTCTGCAGGACACCAAGCTGCGAACAGGCTCACCGAAGGCCTTCACGTCCTTGAAGCGGATGCGCTTCACCAAGGAATCCTCGGGAGCAAAGCCGCTCAGGATCGAGGGAGCAAATTCGCCCCCAACCAGGCAAACCCGTTCCACCAGCACATCCTCCACGCAGCCTCTCTGTTCATCGCGGGAATAATTAGAGCAGAGGACCTTGAAATCGAAAAGCTTATCCACAACGTCCTCCACGCGGATATCCCGCTACACAATATCATGAATGCGCGCCCGATCCCCATTGTGAATGGTGATGGCGCCGCCCGATTGCCAGCCCTCATGCTCGCAATGGATCAGATCGATGTCCGAAAAGACCACGTTGCGGATCTCATCGCATCTTGTTTCAAAGCCGATCTCAATGCCGTTGCCGGGCTTGGCGTTCCAGCAAACGCAATGGTGCACCCACACGTTGTAAACGTCGCGCAGGCCGGCCTCGCCGCAATAATCGGTGGCCTTGATGGCAACGCAATCGTCGGCCGTTCGGAAAAAGCAATTCCGAACCTCGGCATCGTGGCATCCGATCAGGTCCACGCCATCGCCGCACACCAGCCATGTCATCACGTTTGCGCCGTCCATCAACACGTTGTCGCAGCCCCAAAAGGCACAGCACCAGCCATGGGAGCCGGTGAGAGTGACGTCGCGCACGGTGATGCCGCTGCTGTTATAAAACCGCGTCATGCGGCGGCGCTTCTCGCTGTAGTCGCCCTCCAGATCCAGGATCCCTCGGCCGCAAACCGTCACGTTTTCGGCATTCTCCACGCAGAGATGCGCGTGAAGCACGGCGCCCTCCGCCAGATAAAGCGTTTCATTGGAGGAAAGACGAAGCTCCTCCACGGCGTATTCTCCGGGGGCAAAATAGCGAACGCCCTCTCCCTCGGGAGCCACCTCGGGCTCATAAAGGAAGAGAAAAACGGGAAGCACGCCCTCCTGCGGAAACTCCACGCTCAGCTTGCAGGGAATTTTTGCCCGCAGGGCGATCCCACTCTCGGAGGCGGCAGGCAAAATTCCGGCGGCCAGCGGGCGAACCGTTGGCAGGGAGAGCCCCTCCTCCTCCAGCTCCACCAGCGCCTCCCTTTCCTCGGCGGTGGCGGCGGAATAGATCACGTAGCGGGAGATCGCGTTCTGATGCACCGCGCATTCCCGCCCATTGATGCGGATCTTCATGGATTATCCTCGCTTTCCAAACGCCAACCGCATCTGTCGGGTGACGGATGCGGTTGGAAAAAACAAAAGTTAGTCTTCCTTCTTGCGGATCACAAGACCGCAGAGAGCGATCACGGCAACAACGCCGCAGGAAACCACAGAGCCGCAGCCCTTCTTTTCCTCGGTGGTGCCGGCGGTGGTGCCGGGAGCCTCGGTGTTCTCGGGAGCCTTGGTGGGCGCCTCGGGAGCCTGCGTGGGCTGCTCGGTGGGAGCCTCGGTAGGCGC
>JAZRCQ010000152.1:0-6005 GCA_045659845.1 Eubacteriales bacterium | reverse complement strand
ATTCCTTGCCATAGCCGATCAGATCCTCTCGTCCTGCGCGACGGAGTGCCTCCCGAACAAGGTCGGCGTTCTGGGGGCGATTGTATTGCAGGAGGGCGCGCTGAAGCTGCTTTTCGTGATAGTCGGTGGCAACGTAAACGGGCTTCATGGTCAAGGGATTGATGCCCGTGTGGTACATCACCGTGGAGGCCGTGCCGGGGGTGGGGTAGTAGTCCTGCACCTGCTCGGGGGCATAGCCGTTTTCCTTGAGGCAGAGCGCCAGCTCGATGGCATCCTTCAGCGTGGAGCCGGGGTGGCTGGACATCAGGTAGGGCACGAGATATTGCTCCTTGCCTATTTCCTTGGTGATCTCAAAGAATTTTTTTCGGAAGCGACTGTAAACGTCGAAGGAGGGCTTGCCCATGCAGGCCAGCACGGAATCCGAGCAATGCTCGGGAGCAACCTTCAATTGTCCGCTCACGTTATCGCGCACCAGCTTGCGGAAGAAATCCGATTTGGGATCGAGAAGCAGATAATCGAAGCGGATGCCGCTGCGGATGAACACTTTTTTTACCTTGGGAAGTCGCTCGATCTCCTCGATCAGATGCATATACTCGGAATGATCCGCCTTGATATTTTTGCAGGGAGTGGGGGCGAGACATTTGCGGTTGGCGCAAACGCCGTCCTTGAGCTGCTTTTCGCAGGCGGGATAGCGGAAATTGGCCGTAGGGCCGCCGATATCATGGATGTAGCCCTTGAAGCCGGGAAGCTCCGTGATCTTGCGGGCCTCCTCCACCACGCTTTGCACGCTTCTGGAGCGAACCGTTCTTCCCTGATGGAAGGCAAGGGCACAGAAGTTGCAGCCGCCGAAGCAGCCTCGGTTGTGGGTGACGGAGAACTGAACCTCCTCGATGCCGGGCACGCCGCCAAGCTTTTCGTAGGACGGATGATAGGCGCGCATATAGGGAAGGGCATAAACGCGATCCAGCTCCTCCCGCTCCAGCGGCGGCATGGGAGGATTCTGAACCAGCAGCTTGCCGTCGTAGCGCTCGCAGATGGCGCGACCGTTGATGGCATCCTGATTTTTATATTGAATTCCGAAGGCCTCGGCGTAGGCTCGCTGATCGGTCTTGAGAACGTTGTAGTCGAAGGTGGCCGCAACCTCGAAGTGGATCTTGTCCGCAGGATCACAGAGATAGACTGTTCCGCGAACGTCGCGGATCTTTTTCACGGGAACACCCCGATCCAGAAGCTCGGCAATGCGAAGCAGGATGTTTTCTCCCATGCCGTAGGTCAGAAGGTCGGCGCGGCTGTCCACCAGCACCGATCTGCGAACCTTATCATCCCAATAATCGTAGTGTGCAAAGCGGCGAAGCGATGCCTCCAAGCCGCCGAGGATCACGGGAACGTCGCCGTAGGCCTCGCGGATGCGGTTGGTGTAAACGATAGCGGCGCGATCGGGACGATTGCCCATTTTTCCGCCGGGGGAGTAGTAGTCGAAGGAGCGTTTTTTCTTGGCGGCGGTGTAATGCGCCACCATGCTGTCGATATTGCCGGAGGTAACGAGAAAGCCGAGGCGAGGGCGTCCGTATTCCCGAAAGGCCTCGCAGGAGCGAAAATCGGGCTGGGAAAGGATGGCCACGCGATAGCCTGCCGCCTCCAGCACGCGGGAAATGATGGCAACGCCAAAGGACGGATGATCCACGTAGGCATCACCCGTAACGTAAACGAAGTCGGGACGATCCCAACCGCGTTCCTCCATATCCTTCCTGCAAAGCGGCAGAAAACCGTTCAATTCCTGCTTCATGAGTCATTTTCCTCCGAATATGCGGCGATCCCCTGCATTCCCTTCACGGCGTGAAAGCCCGAAACCTCGCCTCTTTGCATTGCGCCGAAGATGCGATAGCGCAAGCCGTGGTTTTCGCGTTCAAGCTTTGCCAAAAGCTGCTTCATTTCCTCCCTTTGCGTATTGCCGTCGGCAGGGCAGGGGGATTTCACCACGGGCAGCTCGGCCTTGTTTGCGAAATACCGAACGTCCTTTTCGGGCAGGTAGATCAAGGGGCGGATCATGCGAAGATCTGCGCGGGAGAGATAGGTGACGGGGGAGAAGCATCCGATCCGTCCTTCAAAGAAGAGATTGAGCATAAAGGTCTCCACGGCGTCATCGAAATGATGCCCAAGCGCCACCACGTTGCAGCCAAGATCCTTAGCGGCCCGATGAAGCGCCCCTCTTCGCATCTTAGCGCAGAGAGAGCAGGGAGAGGCCTCCTTGCGGATGTCGAAAATGATCTTCGCGATCTCGGTGGGAACCACGGTGTAGGGCACGTTCAGCTCCTCGCATAGGCTTTTGATAGGCCCGAAATCCATAGGCTGTGAAAAGCCCATGTCGATGGTTACCGCCTGCAATTCAAATGGAATGGGATAGAATCGGCGCAGCTCCGCCATGGCGCAGAGCAGGGCGAGAGAATCCTTGCCCGCCGAAACGCCAACTGCGATGCGGTCGCCCTCGCGGATCATGCCGTAGTCATCCAGCGCTCTTCTCGTGTAGCTTAAAATACGTTTGATATGTTCCATGCTTTCATGGCAAAAAGGACTGTACGTTTGTGGTCACGCCGAGGCAATGCCTCTGCCGTATGAAACGCACAGTCCTGTTTTTTGCCGTTCTCCTTTATGAGATAGGATATTATTCTGCTACAACCTCGGCAGCTTCCTCAACGGGAGCTTCCTCTGCAACAGGCTCCTCAGCAGCCTCAGCCACAGGCTCCTCAACGGACTCCTCAACGGCTTCTTCAGCTACAGGCTCCTCCTCGGCGATCTCCTCGGTGATCTCCTCGGCGGGAACGATTTCAGCCTCTGCCTCTTCAGCGAGAGCCTCTTCTTTTTCCTCGGTGAGCAGCTTGATCTTCTTCACGTCGTGGATCAGCTTACCGATGAAAACTGCTCCTGCTGCCAAAGCGGCCAGACCGAACAGCTGGCCTCCGTTGTTCTTTCTCATGGTTGATTCTCCTTTGTAACTTTTTTTCTATACTGCGCTTTCCCTGCTTGGGGAAAGGAACAGGTTCTGTAGATCGCAGCCGTGGCGGACGTGCGGATCCGCGCGGCACCCGCCTTGCGTTGCTGCTTATAGAGGAATAGCGGCGGCTCCACCTTCAAAGAGGGGGCAGCATCCTTCATGGCCTCTGCCAGCACCATGCAGGGAGGGGATTGCGGGTCGGCATGCACGAAAACCAGTCGCTTGGGCTCCAAGCGGTTGTCCCGCATGGCAGAGAGCAGATCAACGAGCCGCTCTGCGCGATAAACGCAGGCAAACCTTCCCTTGGTTTTTAGCAGGCGGGACGCGGCGGCACAAAAATCCCGAATTCCGCCATGCACCTCGTGGCGCGCGATCTCCTTTTCGGGCGCTTGATTCATGCGGCCGCAATCGTCGGTGAGATAGGGGGGATTGGAGCACACCAGATCCACCTCGCCGCCCACGGCGGAGGCATTCAGCTCGCGCACGTCGGTGCAAATCACTCGGATCTGATCCTCCATTTGGTTGATGGAAGCGTTTCCCCCGATCAGCTCTGCAAAGGCAGGCTGAAGCTCCACTGCCGCACAGTCGGCCACCTTGCGGTTGGCACAGAGCAGAAGCGGGATCACGCCGGTTCCGCTTCCGAGATCCACGGCGCGCTGACGGGGATTGGGGCGAATGAAGGCGGCCAGAAGATAGGCGTCGGTGCCAAAGGTGAGGCCCTGCTTCTTCTGGATCAATTGAAGGCTCGCGTTGATCCGATCCAATCGTTCATCCTCTCCGATGGCGGGGAGGAGAGGGCATTGCTTCATGTTCATATATCAAACAGTGAGTGAAAGCTCACGGATTTATAAGACAGAGCGGAGCTGAGGCGAATGCCTGCTCCGCCCATCAATGGGTGATGTAATTATGCCTCCTGGGGAGCGCCCACGGGGCAAGCATCTGCGCAAGAGCCGCAATCAACGCACTTGTCGGCATCGATCTCGTACTTGCCGTCACCTTCGGAAATTGCCTCTACGCCGCAAGCATCAACGCAAGCACCGCAGCCAACGCAATCATCGGTAATCTTATAAGCCATGTTTGAGTCCTCCTTTTCGTAGTAGTGATTCTATTGTATCACATTTTTTTATTTTTGCAACATCTTTTTTGAAATTTTTTTGAGTTTTTTTCAAAAAAATCGTTTTTTTCGGAAATCTTATTCCTCAGAGACTGCCTCGGCGGTTTTTTCAGGCTCCTCGGCGGGAGCTTCAGCCTTTTTTACCTCCGCCTTTTCGGTTCTCTCCGTTTTTCTTTCCGCGCTTCGCTCGCCTGCGGATTTTTGCGCGGCGCCGGATCTCTCTCCGTTCCTCGCTTTTCCCTTTTCGGCTTTTTCTCCGCCGGACTCCTTGGGAAGCACGGTCAGCTCATCGCGATGAAATTGCTTCACCGTTTCCTCCGTGTCGGATCTCAAACGAACCTTCACGGTGCCGGCCAACGGGCTGGAGCCGATCACGGTTCCGATTCCGTCGGGCGTTTTGACGGTGGAATTGTTGGGAGGCGTGAGGCGTTGCTCCTCGTTGTAGACCTCCAGCTCGTAGCGGAGACAGCACATCAGCTTTCCGCAGAAGCCCGAGATCTTGGAGGCGTTCAGCGAGAGCCCCTGATCCTTCGCCATTTTAATGGACACCTGAGCGAAATTGGGGAGGAAGCCCGTGCAGCAGAGGGGGCGGCCGCAGGAGCCCAGTCCGCCGAGCATCTTGGCCTCGTCTCTGGCTTGGATCTGCCGCAGCTCGATCCGGGTGCGGAATTGTGCCGCAAGATCCTTCACAAGGGCGCGGAAGTCCACGCGATCCTCTGCGGAGAAATAGAACAAAAGCTTGGAATTGTCGAAGGCATACTGCACGTCCGGCAGCTTCATTTCCAATCCGTGCTCCTCGATCTTTTTCCGACCGATCACCATTGCCTGCTGCTCCTTGCGGATGTTTTCTTCGTTGTGGCGGATATCCTGCTCGGTGGCGGCACGAAGCACCGGACGAAGAGGAGAAACGGTGCAAGCCTTGCGCACCATGCGATTGCCGAAGGTGACCTCTCCGAATTCGGGCCCTCTTGCGGTTTCCACCACGGCGTTCTGTCCTTGCTTCAAGGCGATGCCCTTGGGATCGAAATAATAAACCTTAGAGGAGGAGCGGAAGCGGATGCCAACCACCTCCACGCGCTCGGCGCTTGCATCGGCCGCGGCCGGATCCTCCGGCATGGGGGTGAGGGAGGAATCGGAGTCCTCAAAGGGATCCGAAAGGGGATCGGCGATCTCGGCGGGAGCAACGGTCTCGGCGGCGCTTGCAGGTGCTTCTGCCACGGGTACGCTTCCGTCGGCGGCCTTCAGAACGATCCGTGCGCGAAGCTCCTCCATAGTCAAAACGTCGTTTTCCGTGGGATTTCCGTAGAGATTTTCCGGACCGAGATTGGGATTCGGGCGGCGATTTTTTCCATCGGAGCGACGGTTGCCTTGATTTTTTCTGCGATCGTTGCCGTGATGATTGCCTTCTTGCTTCCGTTTGCCGTCATTGGCCGACTGCTGCTTGGCAGAGGGCTTTTTTTCGGCGGCTGCGGCGTTTTGCTGATGCGCCTCGGAGCGTTGGCCGTTTCCGTGATGGCCGCGATGTCTTCTATGATGCTTGTGAGCCGAGCCCTCGCCGCCTTGATTGCGGTTGCGCTCGGGCGATTTTTCTTGATTTTCCATGGGTCTTATCAGTCCTTTCTGTGTATCGGGCGAGCCGATACGGTGAATCGTTGGGAGATCCGTCTTCAGATCGCGGATCGATCGTTGATGCCGATCACCAGAGCGGTGACGGTGAGGCGCACGTTTGCATTTTGTCGCAAGCGGCCCAATGCCTCCTCAACTGCGGCGCAGATGCGCAGAAGCTCGGGGGAGGAAAAGCGATAGGAAAGGCGGAGTGCCTCCTCTCGGTCGGCAAAGAAGCAGAGAGGGGCTTGCTCGGTCTGCTTGCAGAGCAGGAGATCGCGCAGGCAGAGCAGG
>JAZRCQ010000151.1:0-2111 GCA_045659845.1 Eubacteriales bacterium | reverse complement strand
TTCCAACCTTGTTGGGGCCCCTGCTTTCGTGGATACTCTCCGGCACAGCGGTGGATCACTTTCCCGATATGCCTCGCGAGGACTACGTTGCCTCCTGCGAGGCGATCGATCCCGAGGATTATTATCGCACGCCAAACGAGCAGATCGGGGAGCAGATCACCATGGAGCTGACGGTGGTTCGCAGGCTCATCGCGGAAAAGGGAGAGATCGGAGAGATCACCACCTTCTATGAATGCGAGGTGCGCGACGGCGAGCGAGTTTACCAATTCCTCGTTGCCGATGCGCGAGAGGAGGGGGCCGCGCAGCTGGCGGCAGGCGATCGGATCACGCTATGGGGCGAGACCTATGGCGGATGGTCGATCTATTCCTCCACGATCGGTGATTGCATCGAAACGGCAACCGTCCTGATGTTTTATGCCGATATTCTGAACTGATAGCAAGAAAAAGAGCGGAAACGGCTCCTTCTCATAAAGAAGTTTGATTTTGTTTTGTAGGGGCGTTCATCGAACGCCCGCGGGCGACCAATGGTCGCCCCTACGGATAAACAAATTTGATCCGCAGAAAACAAATACTTAACCCCGACAGATTTTTAACCTGTCGGGGCTATTCTTTATTTCCATCGATCAATCAAAAAGTCATTTTCTTTGGTTTCTTTAACTGTATACTGTTTTTGACATACAGAGCAGTAAAATTCTATATGAGTAAATTTCATATTACCTTTTACAGTTATATCAGCCACTTCAAAATCATAGTTTTTTGCTTCTTCAGAATCAGAATGTATTATCTGTGATACTTTCTTACGAATCAGTTTTTCTCCACAGTAAGGACAATAATGTTTTTTTAAATATACGAAAAATGGATTTTCACATTTAAAACTATATCCTTTTATTTTCATAATTCCCTCCATTTCGTTTTGTCGCCAGTTTCGCCTTTGTATTACAGCGTTGCAAGCAACGCTGGCTTCGGGCAAAGCCCATACCCCTAAAGATGCACGAGCGCGTCCATAGGCTCCCTCCGGGAGGGAGCTCCCGACGAAGTCGGGTGAGGGAGAGTGCGTTACAATGAAGTTAGTACAAACCTAAAGTTACGCTGACTCCTTCCGTCACGCTTCGCGTGCCACCTTCCTCCCGGAGGAAGGCTTTTCGTTAGTTCCATTATAACACAAATCGGCAGAGAAAACAATATCTCTGCCGAAATTTGTTTGTAGGGGCGTTCATCGAACGCCCGCGGGCGACCAATGGTCGCCCCTACGGTGTAAACATCCTTATGAGAACCGTCGTAATTTCGCTCTTTTTTTAGGGGCTTGACAAACTTCTTTCCGCGTTGTATAATAAAGTTGGGGCGGTCCTGCCCGATAAAAACTCAAAAAGGGAGGTTACAACCAATGAAGAAGATCCTATGGATGCTTGCAATCGTCTTGTGCCTGTCCACTTTTGCAGGGTGCGGGGAAAGCAACGTCGCCGACATCGCCGAGGGAACCTCGGCCGAGACCGAAAAACGGGAGGCAACCGTCTTGCCTGACAATGTCTACACCGATCTGGAGGGCGTTTATATGACGCTTTCCTCCGTTTCCAAAACGTTGATCACGGTGGAATGGCATAATGAAACGGAGCGTCCGTGCTTGCGCGGAGCCGAAGGAAATGTGAAACGGTATGATGCCGAAACAGATCAATGGATCGGCGTTGGAACGGGGATCATAAAGGTTCCGGCTTATGCCGTTGAGATCATCCCGGGGCGCGTTCATTCAGAATCCTTTTCCTTTGCGAGCTTCGACGTTTCACAGGCGGGGGTGTACCGCTTCTATAAAGATTTCTATTGCGACGGCGTGAAGCACACGGCATGGGTGGAATTTGAAATCACGGAATAAATGCAGAGCAGGAGGGGAGCTTCCCCTCCTGTTTTTTTGCGCGGAAAGTCATAAAACACAAAAAAGGACTTGACGAATTGGGCAGATTGTAGTACAATATAGGTATTAAAATATGAAGGCGGATAGAATATGCCAAGATTCTTTGTGGATGCTGGCGGGATCGCCGACGGCATCGTGACAGTCAAGGGCGACGGTGCCCACCATATTTCCCGCTCGCTTCGCATGGCGGCAGGGGAAACGATCA
>JAZRCQ010000150.1:0-4457 GCA_045659845.1 Eubacteriales bacterium | reverse complement strand
ACGGCGCGCTCCACGCCGTTGAGATCGTCGTTGAGGCCGCTTTCGGAATGCACGTAGAGCGGCGCGGAAACGCGGATCAGATTCAGCTCGGTGGCCAGATCTCTTTCAAAGAAATCCTTCACCTTTTTGATGGCGTATTCGGTTTGCCGAAGCGTCAGAAAGGATTGATATCCCTTCGGGATGGTTACGTGAGGCATCTTTTCATTCCCTTTCATGGAATCCCCGATGTGGGGAGTTTTTACTGTTTTTTCTTGCGCCGTTCAGAAAAAAATTCCTGCAGAAGCGCCAGCGATTCCTCGCCCAGAAGCCCTCCCTCGATGGTGGGATCGCTCTCAAATGGGTAATCCGAAAGCCGCAAAAGGCTTCCGCAGGCACCTGCTCTCGGATCCTTCGCGCCAAACACCACCCGCGGAATTCGCGCATGCAGGATCGCGCCCATGCACATGGGGCAGGGCTCCAGCGTGACGTAGAGCGTGCAATCCGAAAGCCTCCATCCGCCCTGTTGGCGGCAGGCCTCCTCCACGGCGAGCAGCTCGGCGTGGGCTGTGGGAAGCTGATTCGCTTCCGTGAGATTATGGCAAGCGGCCACCACTCGGCCCTCGCCGCTGACGATCACGGCTCCAACGGGGATCTCCCCCTGCTCCTTTGCTCTGCGAGCCATTTGCAGAGCCTGCTCCATGCGGGAGCGGTCAGAGGGCAACATATCGATAGAGCAACGCCATGCCGATCAGCATAAGGATCTGCAAAGCGGTGAAGGCGAAAAACATTACGTTCGGCGGGCTGAGAAAAAGCTGAAAGGCCCTTTTCGGCTCTATAGGACAGGCCGCATAACTATCGGAGGCGGGCACGGATCTGCCGAACACACCGCTCTCAAAGCGCGGACGCTTTTCCGAAAGAAACTTCACCAAAATTGCAAGGCAGGCAAAGCCAACGAGGCAAAGCGCGGCCTCCAGAGCCGCATACGCCAGCCCCGGCACTCTCCCTCCCAGCCGATCGGCCGCGATCGACATGGCAAAGGAGAGAAAATTATTTGCCAGATGGATCATCGTGCAGTTCCAGATGCTGCCCGTTCGCTCATAAACAAAGCCCAGAAGCACACCTGCCGCAAAGGCATAGAGGATCTGCTCGGCATTCTGATGCATCAGACCAAACAGAAGCGCACTGATAAAGATCGCCTTGCCTCTTCCGAAGGGCAAGCAATTGGAAAGGATCGCCCCGCGAAACAGAAATTCCTCGCAGAAGGCGGGCACCATGCCGATCACAAGAAATTGGATCACCACGTCCAAGGGCCCAACGGGCTCTCCCTCGCCCCAAAGCACGGCCGAGGAAAAGGCAGAATAGTCGAACACGCTCACCAGCCCCGCATTGATATAGGACTGCGTCCAGATCAGCGCGATCCCTCCCAACACGGCGGGGATCAGATAGGGCGAAAGGCGAATATCGGTCTTCATGGGGTAATAGAGGTATCCGTTCTTGCGGATCAGCCCCTTCAGCACCGCCACCGGCATCATAAAGGAAAAAAGATAGCCTGCGGCGTAGAACACGTTGTAAACGGCGTAGTAGACCTCTTCCGAAATGGGGGCAAACTGCAACAAAATCCCCATTCCGCTCAGCACCAGCCCGAAGCCGTTGAGCAAAAGAAGAAAGACGAGCATGGTCACGCCGATGGCCGACGTGATCCTTCTATAGCAGACCTCGTTCGCATTCATGGCGATTTTCACGCTTTTCCCTCCCCTCTTTTTTCCTAACTATATTATTTTATCACAAACCGCTCCTTTTGTAAAGGGCTTTCCCGTTTTTTTCGGAAAAAGATACCCTGTTTTACAAAAGGAGCGGTGCTTTTGCGGACTTGGCCCTGCGAGATTCCCTTATGGCACCCTCGGATACGGCTGCGGCGTGACCGTTGGGCCGTAGATCTCCAATCGCACACCGTCCTTTGTTGGCGCGAAGCGGATCCGATCGATGCAAACGTCTCTGTCGTGAATCTGCGTCATGCTGTCATGACAATGGTAGATGATCAGCATCTCCTCCGAAGCGGGAAGCTTGAGAATGCAATGGTGTGCCGTACCCGCAATGAAGGAATTTCCGATCATAATGGGATTGTCCGCATATTTTGCATAGGTGCCCAGCGGACTATCCGAAACGGCGTAGCCCACCGCATAGGCCTGACTGATATAGTTGCTTCCCGAGTAGGTCAGATAGTAAACGCCGTTATGCTTCAGCATATAGGGCCCCTCGGCCACGGCGCTTTCCTGCTTTTCCCATTCCTCCTCGGCGCAGAGAAGCAGCTTCGGCTCTCCCTTGGGCTGCAGGGAGGCATCCAGCTCCACGCCGTAGATGCCGTATTTCCGACTCCAGCTCACGTAGTAGAGATAGATCCTTCCGTCCTCGTCCACAAACAAATGCCCGTCGATGGATTTTTCATAAAGCACCTGCTCCGTGAGAGGCAAAAACGGGCCCAACGGAGAATCACTCACGGTGATCCCGATGTTTTCATCGCAGGACGTCACCATATAAAATTTCCCGTTGATATATTCCAGATCGGGAGCCCAATAATTTTTGGTGATGCCCCAAAGACCGAAGGCTACGGCAACTCCCTCATCCTTCCAGTTGATCAGATCCTTGGAGGAATGCACCCGATAGCCGCCTTCGCCTCCCGTTCCGTATAAATAGAACGTGCCCTCGTGATAGATCACGTCGGGATCCGGATAATTCTCATAAACCGTATTGGTGTAGGTTTTGGATGGGACGGAACTTGCTGCGGAGGAAACCACCTTCAGATCCCGATAGGCACACGCTTCGCCCGCGAATTGCACATAGCCGGCCGCAAAGCCCTCGCATTTTTTCGCCGGAATCTCAAATTCCGGCCAAGGCTCCACGCCCTCGGCATCGTCCAGCAGATAGCCCCGGATCACCGTTCCCTCTGTTTCCAGACGAATGCGAACCTCATCGGAAACGGTTATCCCGATCAGGCGACGGCTTGCCAGCACCTTCCCGCTGTTTCCGCTCGTGTCATAGAGCGTCAGACGCCCCGCAGAAGCCATCAAGCAATAGCCGGGGCATCCGAACAGACCCGTGGCATTTTTCGCGCTTCCAATATATACCCCTGCCTCGGCCGCATCAGATTCCAACCGAAGCGTGATCTCCACGGCGGTTTTGCCATCGCCCACCCGCTCGTCGGCGGCGAAGCTGCGGATCTCATCGCAGATTTGCAAATACTCATGCTCCGCAGGGATCTGAAGCTGCTTTTCCTGCAGGAGCAGGCCCAGAAGATGATCGATCGCCGCCTCATAGTAGCGCTCCGCAACGGCAAGGATCACCACTCTGCGGCCAACGGCAGAAACGATCAGATCGCCCGTGTCTCCCATTTTTCGCCTTGCGGCGGCGGATTCCTCCCGATTGGTTTGGCCAACCAGGATCTCGCACTCGGCGGGTGCGGTACTGTCGGAAACCGTTTTCAGTTGGATTCCGACAACCTGATTCAGCTCCATTGCCAGAAAATTGGCCATCCGCCATGCGAAGGAGTCGCCTTCGGGATAAACGATCACATAGCTCCCATCTCCTGCTATGGTGAGCGGCCTTCCGCTCTCATCCCCCGTTTGCGCCTCTGTGCCACTCTCCACGGCGGATCCTCCTCCGCAAGCGGACGTCAACAATAGCACAACCGCCAGCGCAAGGCAGCCACACATCCGAAATAATCCCCTAATTTGCTTCATAAAAACCTCCCACATCGACTTTTCCTACCGGCCTTTCCATTATATCACACCCCCGTTTCCGTGTCAACCCCCACGAAAAAAGGACTGAATCGGGGTGCGATTCAGTCCTTTTCCTCGTCAAAGCGTTTCCAGCACGTAGTCGGCGAAGGCGCGGCAGGTGGCCCCCTCTCTCGTTCCCGTGACCACGACCTTCTTCTCGGTTTCGGTGCAGATCTGCATTGCCTTGGCAAGGCGATCGGCCTTTTCGGCCATGGCAATATGGCGAAGCATCATCTCCAGCGCCTTGAAAAGGCTGGAGGGATTTGCATATTCTCCGATGCCCTCCTCGATCATGCGAGGTGCAGAGCCGTGGATCGCCTCGAACATGGCATACCTGTCGCCGATGTTGGCGCTTCCCGCCGTACCCACACCGCCTTGGATCTGCGCCGCCTCGTCGGTGATGATATCACCGTAGAGATTGGGCAGAACAAACACCTGAAAACGGTTGCGGATGCTCTCGTTCACGAGATTGGCCGTCATGATATCGATATACCAATCCTCAGCCTCGATGCCGGGATAGTCCTTGGCCACCTCATGGCAGAGGGCTGTGAACTTACCGTCGGTCTTTTTCATAATATTGGCCTTGGTGACGATGGCAACGTTGGTCTTGCCGTTGTTCTTGGCATATTCAAAGGCGGCGCGGGCGATGCGCTTGGTGCCTGCATCGGTGGTCACCTTGAAATCCATGGCCAGCTTACTCGG
>JAZRCQ010000149.1:0-6059 GCA_045659845.1 Eubacteriales bacterium | reverse complement strand
CTCCCGAGGAGCTGAAGCTTCCCAGCTTTGTAAAGGATGAATTCATCGTGGATAAGGGCATCGAATACGTGGAAAGCACCTCGCTGGACGACGTGATCGGAGACCTTGACATTCTGTACATGACCCGTGTGCAGAAGGAGCGCTTCTTCAACGAGGAGGACTATCTGCGCCTGAAGGACACCTATATCCTCACGGAGGAGAAGATGAAGCTGGCGCGTCCCGATATGATCGTGATGCATCCGCTGCCCCGTGTGAACGAGATCTCCACCGCTGTGGACAAGGATCCCCGCGCCTGCTATTTCCGTCAGGCACGCTATGGAAAAATGATCCGCATGGCCCTGATCATGAAGCTTCTGGAGGTGACGGTATGAATATCGACAGCATCAAAAACGGCATCGTGATCGACCACATTACCAAGGGGAAGGCGATGCAGCTCTATAAAATGCTGGAGCTGGATCGGCTGGATTGCTGCGTGGCCGTTCTGCAGAACGTAGCCAGCCGCAAGATGGGGAAAAAGGATATCATCAAGATCGATTCGGGCATCAGCATCAATCTGGACGTGATCGGCTACGTCAGCCCCAACGCCACGGTGAACGTGATCGAGGACGGCGTGATCGTGCGCAAGGAGCACATCGATCTGCCCGCCAAGCTGGTGAACATCATCCGATGCAAGAATCCCCGCTGCATCACCACCACCGAGCAGGAGATCGACCACATCTTCGAGCTCAGCAAGGGCAACTACCGTTGCTTCTATTGCGAAACGAAGACAAACTGAATTGCCGAAAAAGAAAAGCCCGCGAGTCGGAGGTTTGCGCGTTTTCACGAAAAAAGGGAAAGCGATGCGGAGCCCTTGACAAATCGGGGGAAATATGGTATACTTAATAGCGAAAAGAGAGACCGTTTCTGTGACTGACGGATCCGTGGAGCACCACGAAGAAGCAGAGGCGGAGAATTGCCGACCGTCTGGGCGCACTTGATCGCTATGGGTTAAGTGCGCCCTTTCCGTTTTTTAACAGACAGCACATTTGGAGGAAACCATGAAAAAAGTTGGAATCGTAATGGGAAGCGACAGTGATCTTCCGATCCTGGAAAAGGCCATGGATATGCTCAGATCCATGGAGGTTCCCTTTGAAGCACACGTTTATTCGGCACATCGCACGCCCGACGAGGCCATTGCCTTTGCAAGAAACGCGGAGGAGAACGGCTTTGGGGTGATCATTGCGGCGGCAGGCATGGCGGCGCATCTGGCCGGCGTTCTGGCCGCGAACACCACGCTCCCCGTGATCGGAATTCCCTGCAAGTCCTCTCAGCTGGACGGCATGGATGCGCTTCTTGCCACCGTGCAGATGCCAACGGGCATTCCCGTGGCCACGGTTGCCATCAATGGCGGCGGAAATGCCGCGCTTCTCGCCTGCCAGATGCTGGCCCTCTCCGATGCGGCGCTTTCGGAGCGCCTGAAGGCAAAGAGAAGAAGGGACACCGAGGCCGTTCTGGAGAAGGACGCTGCGGTATCCGCCAAATATCATCTTTAATCCCTTGTAAGGAGGATCCGACCCATGGGAGGATTTTTCGGAGCTGTCTCGCGTGACAGCGTGATATCCGACGTGTTTTTCGGCACCGACTATCATTCGCATCTGGGCACCAGAAGCGGCGGTATGGCGGCATATGATCCGAGCATCGGATTGCAGAGAAACATTCACAGCATTGCGAACTCTCTGTTTCGCACCAAATTCGAGCATATCTTCGAGGAGATGGAGGGAACCTCCGCCGTCGGCTGCATCAACGACAGCGACCCTCAGCCGCTTCTGATGCGTTCAAACCTCGGCAGCTATGCGCTCTGCTTCGTTGGCATCATCAACAATGCCGAGGATCTGATCGAGAGATACCTTTCCTTCAACGGCGGTCATCTCAATGCCATGACGGCGGGAAAGGTGAATTCCACCGAGCTGGTGGCGGCTCTGATCAGCCTTAAAAACAACTTTGCGGAGGGGATCCGCTTCGCGCAGGAGTCTATCGATGGATCGGCAACGATCCTGATCCTGAGGAGCAATGGCGCTCTGATCGCTGCGCGGGACCTTCTGGGAAGAACGCCGGTTCAGATCGGCAGAAATGAAAGCGGACATTGCGTTTCCTTCGAGTCCTATCCCTGCGAAAAGCTGGGATATTCGGTGGAGCGTGAGCTGGGGCCGGGGGAGATCGTGGAGATCACGCCGGATGAGATCACGGTTCTGAAGGCTCCCGGAGAGAAAATGCGGATGTGCGCCTTCCTCTGGAGCTATTACGGCTATCCCACCTCTCGCTACGAGGGCATCAACGTGGAGGCCATGCGCTATCGCAACGGCGAGATCATGGCGGAAAACGACGATCGCAACGGAAATCTCCCCTCGCTGGATCACGTTGGCGGCGTTCCCGATTCCGGAACTCCTCATGCCATCGGCTATGCAAACTATAGCCACGTGCCCTTTGCAAGGCCTTATATCAAATATACGCCCACTTGGTCGCGGAGCTTCACGCCCGCGAGTCAGGCAGACCGCAATAAGGTTGCCAAAATGAAGATGATCCCCGTTGGCGATCTGATCCGCGATAAGAGCCTTTTGTTTGTGGACGATTCCATCGTGCGCGGCACACAGCTGCGGGAAACGGTGGAGTTCCTGTATGAGAACGGCGCGAAGGCCGTGCATATGAGATCGGCCTGCCCGCCGATCATGTATGGCTGTAAATATCTGAATTTCTCCCGCGGAACGGGAGATATGGAGCTGATCACCAGATCCACGATCATGGAGCTGGAGGGCGAGGAAGGGGAAAAATATATCGAGGAATACAGCGATCCATCCACCGAGCGCGGCAAGGCGCTGCGGCGGGCGATCTGCGATAAGCTGCATCTGGGCTCGCTGGAGTTTCAAACGCTGGACGGCCTCTGCCGCTCGATCGGCATTGAGCCCTGCAAGCTCTGCACCTACTGTTGGAACGGTAAAGAATAATAACATCCGAAAAGGAGATCAATATCATGCACGAGAATTCCAGATCCGAAAGCTACGCTGCGGCGGGCGTTGACATTACTGCGGGCTACCGCGCAGTTGAACTGATGAAGGCGCACATCGCCTCCACTATGACCTCGGGCGTTTGCTCGGACATCGGCGGCTTCGGCGGCCTGTTTGAATTGGACCTGCAGGGCATCACCCGTCCTGTTCTGGTGAGCGGCACCGACGGCGTTGGCACCAAGCTCAAGATCGCATTCCTGATGGACAAGCACGACACGGTTGGTATCGACTGTGTGGCCATGTGCGGCAACGACATCATCTGCGCAGGCGCGCGTCCTCTCTTCTTCCTGGACTACATCGCCTGCGGCAAGAACGTTCCCGAAAAGATCGCCGACATCGTTAAGGGCGTGGCCGAGGGCTGCGTGCAGGCAGGTGCGGCTCTGATCGGCGGCGAGACCGCAGAGATGCCCGGCTTCTATCCCATCGACGAATATGACCTTGCAGGCTATTCCACCGGCGTGGTGGATAAGTCCAAGATCATCGACCATAAGACCATGAAGGCAGGCGACGTGATCCTGGCTCTGCCCTCCAGCGGCGTTCATTCCAACGGCTTCTCTCTGGTGAGAAAGGTGCTGGATGTGGAGAACGCCGATCTGAAGGCACCCATGGCCGAGCTGGGCGGTAAGTCCATCGGCGAGACGCTGCTCACCCCCACTCGCATCTACGTGAAGCCCGTGCTGGCTCTGATGGAGGAGATCACCGTGAAGGGCATCTCCCATATCACCGGCGGCGGCTTCTATGAAAACATCCCGAGAAGCATTCCCGACGGTCTCGGCGCCAAGATCGAAAAGAGCGCTGTGAAGATCCTGCCCATTTTCGAGCTGATCGCCAAGAGAGGCAACATCAGCGAGAGAGATATGTTCAACACCTTCAATATGGGCGTTGGCATGAGCATCGTGGTGGCCAAGGAGGATGCCGACCGCGCCATGGAGATCCTGCGCGCAAACGGCGAGGCTCCCTACGTGATCGGTGAGATCGTGGAGTCGGATGAGAAGATCATTCTCGAATAAGCGGTGAAGAACGTGAAAAAGAAGCTGAAGATCGCCGTTCTGGTATCGGGCGGCGGCACCAATCTGCAGGCGTTGATCGACGCGCAGAAGAAGGGCGTGATCCAAAGCGGTGAGGTCGCGCTGGTGATTTCCAACAAGGCGGATGCCTATGCGCTGGAAAGAGCCAAGCGCGCAGGGATCGCCACGGCCGTGGTTCTGAAGAAGGAATGCGGCAGTCAGGAGGCCTTCGAGGAGGCTATCAAGGCAAGGCTTGCGGAGGCTCAGATCGATCTGATCGTGCTGGCGGGATTTATGTCCATTCTGAGCGAGAGCTTCACCTCGGCCTATCCCAAGCAGATCCTCAACGTGCATCCCTCCCTGATCCCTTCCTTCTGCGGCAAGGGCTTCTACGGCCTGCGGGTGCATGAGGCGGCGCTGGAGAAGGGCGTGAAGGTGACGGGAGCCACCGTTCATTTTGTGAACGAAATTCCCGATGGCGGCGAGATCATTCTGCAAAAGGCCGTGAGCATCCGCGAGGGCGACACGCCCGAAACGCTGCAAAAGCGCGTGATGCGGTTGGCGGAATGGAAGATCCTGCCTGCGGCCGTGGAGAAGATCTGCGCCGAAAGAACCGTTTGAAGAATACACATACTACACACAAGATAAAGGGGAACGTTATGGCATTATTCGATTTGAAAGCACTCCTGAAGGAGAACAGCTATCCCGGACGCGGGATCGCGATCGGCAAGTCGGCCGACGGAAAGAGCGCAATGATCGCTTATTTCATCATGGGACGGAGCGAAAACAGCCGCAACCGCGTGTTTGAGCGCTTTGAGGGCGGCATGAGAACGAAGGCCTTCGATGAGTCCAAGCTCTCGGATCCCAGCCTGATCATCTATAACCCCTTCCTGCAAAAGGGAAGCGTGGATATCGTGACGAACGGAGATCAGACCAACACGATCTATGATTTCATCGTGGCCGATCCCGAAAACGTCAATGCCTTTGAGGATGCCCTGCGCACCCGTGAGTTTGAGCCCGATTGCCCTAACTACACCCCTCGCATTTCGGGAATCTGCAGCTATGATTTCCCGAAGGGAGAGTTCTCCTATAAGCTCTCCATTCTGAAGAGCGCAAACGGCCGTCCCGAGGTCTGCCGCCGCTATTTCTTTGAGTACGGCGCGGAGAACGGCATCGGTCACTTCATCCACACCTACAAATGCGACGGCAATCCCATTCCTTCTTTCATGGGCGAGCCCGAGGAGGTTTCTTTGCCCAACACGGCGGAGGAGCTGGCTGATCTGGTGTGGAGCAATCTCAACGAGGACAACAAGGTGTCCCTGCTGGTGAGATGCGTTCCTCTCAACGGAGATCAGCCCACCGAGATCATCATCAACAAAAATAAGTAATTGAAGGAGAGAGGACATGAAAGAATTTGAATTGAAATACGGCTGCAATCCCAACCAAAAGCCCTCCCGCATCTATATGGCAAACGGCGAGGAGCTTCCCATTGAGATCCTCAACGGCCGCCCCGGCTACATCAACTTTCTGGATGCCTTCAACAGCTGGCAGCTGGTGAAGGAGCTAAAGGAGGCCCTCGGTCTGCCTGCAGTCACCTCCTTCAAGCACGTGAGCCCCACCTCCGCCGCTGTTGGCATTCCGCTTTCCGAAAAGCTGAAGAAGGCCTGCTTCGTGGATGACGTGGAGGGGTTGGACGAGTCTCCCTTGGCCTGCGCCTATGCAAGAGCCAGAGGAACCGACAGAATGTGCTCCTTCGGCGACTGGGTGGCGCTTTCCGACGTTTGCGACGTCACCACCGCCAAGATGATCGCCAGAGAGGTTTCGGACGGTATCATTGCTCCCGGCTATGAGCCTGAGGCGCTGGAGATCCTGAAGTCCAAGAGAAAGGGCACCTACAACGTGGTGAAGAGCGATCCCGACTACGTGCCCGAGGTGACCGAGCGCAAGCAGGTGTGCGGCATTACCTTCGAGCAGGGAAGATACAATTTCGAGATCAATCGCGAGCTGCTTT
>JAZRCQ010000148.1:0-4059 GCA_045659845.1 Eubacteriales bacterium | reverse complement strand
AGCCTGATCGGTCAGGTGGCTTGGGTGGTGGAGAACATGTACCTCAACGTGTTCATCTACAAAATGTTCCATGCCTCGGCGGGTGACATCTCCGCCATGGTGGCCGCCAGCGCGGTGGCCGCCGCGCTGACCACCATTTTTATGGGCGCACTTTCCGACAAGTTGGGGCGCCGCAAGCTCTTCATCTGCGGCGGCTATCTGCTCTGGGGCATTTCCATCCTCTCCTTCGCGCTCCTGCGCATGGATTGGATCTCTGCCGCCATTCCGGCCACGGTGTCGGCCGCAACGGTTGGCGTGACATTGGTGATCCTTGTGGATTGCATCATGACCTTCTTCGGCTCCACGGCCAACGATGCCGCCTTCAACGCCTGGCTCACCGACAGCACCGATGCCACCAACCGCGGCGCCGCCGAGGGCATCAATGCCATGATGCCTCTGCTCTCGCTTCTCGCGGTGTTCGGCGGCTTCATGTCCTTCGATCTGAATCTGGCCGAAAGCTGGACGGTGATCTTCACCGTGATCGGTCTGGCCGTTCTCTTCATCGGTCTGCTCGGCTTCTTCATCATTGAGGATGCCCCCGTGAAGCGCGACGGCAGCAGCTATCTTTCCAACGTGGTCCACGGCTTTCGCCCTGCCACCGTTCGCGCCGTTCCCGCGCTTTATCGCACGCTGCTGGTCTACGTGCTTTTCAGCATCTCGCTGCAGATCTTCATGCCCTATCTCATCATCTACTATGAGGTGTCTCTCGGCATGACCGATTACGTGCTGGTGATGGCGCCCGCCGTGATCATCGCCTCTGCCGTGACTGCGCTTTGGGGCAGGATCTATGACCGGAAGGGCTTTTCCTTCTCCGTTTGGTTCACGATGGCCATGTCGGCGGCGGGGCTGATCCTTCTGATCCTCTTCCGCGCCACCGCGCCCGTGTTCGTTGGCTCTGCTCTTCTGCTTTCGGGACAGCTGGCGGGAGCGGCGGTGTTTGGCGCGCGCATCCGTGATCACATTCCCGTTGGCATGGCGGGAAGATTTCAGGGCGTTCGCATCTGCTCGCAGGTGCTGCTCCCCGGCGTGATCGGCCCAGCCATCGGCCGCGCCGTCCTTGCCAATGCCGAAACCGTTGCAAACAACGACGGCACCGTTTCCTTTATTCCAAACGAAAATATTTTCATTGCATCTCTGGCCGTGGTGGCGCTCACCTGCCTTCTGCTCCTCCTGCTTCGGGATCGCAGCGGCGGCTCCCACCGTCATCTCACCACACCCTTTGAGGAGGACACAAGCTCCTCCTGGGACGAATACCCCCGCCCCACGCTCAAAAGAGATTCCTATCTCCCCTTGAACGGCGCGTGGGAGCTTTCGGTTCTCTCCAAAGGAAAGGAGACGCCGCTGGGCGAGATCCGCGTGCCCTTCCCTCCCGAATCCCGTTTGTCGGGGATCGGGCGCGCCTTGGCTCCCAACGAGCAATATCTCTACCGCCGCCGCTTCACGCTGCCGCGCGGCTTTCTCAAGGATCGGCTGCTCCTGCATTTCGGCGCGGTGGATCAGATCGCCGAGGTTAGTCTCAACGGCAGCGCTCTGTTCACGCACGTTGGCGGCTATCTTCCCTTTTCGGTGGATCTCACCTCGCATCTTTCCGATGGCGAAAACCTTTTGGAGGTGAAGGTGACCGACCGCTTGGATCAAGCCTTGCCCTACGGCAAGCAACGGCGCCGCCGAGGCGGAATGTGGTACACCCCCATCAGCGGCATCTGGCAACCTGTTTGGCTGGAAAGCACCGTGGCTGAGCCCATCACCTCTCTGCACTTCTCCACCACGCTTCACAGCGTCACCGTGGAGGCGGAGGGCGGAGACTCGGAAAAAACGCTCACCGTGCAAACGCCGCAGGGGCCTATTGTGCATCGCTTTTCGGGAAACACAACCACGCTGGAGATCCCCGATCCCATTTTGTGGTCGCCCGACACGCCGCATCTCTATCCCTGCGCCGCCACCGACGGGCACGACACTGTGGAATCCTATTTCGCTCTCCGAACCGTGGAAATCCAAAAGCACGGCGGCGCCCCACGGATCTGCCTCAACGGCAAGCCCATCCTCTGCCACGGTCTTCTGGATCAGGGCTATTTCAGCGATGGGATCTATCTCCCCGCCACCCCCGAGGGCTTCCGCTTCGACATCCTCTCCATGAAGCGCCTCGGCTTCAATATGCTTCGGAAGCATATCAAGATCGAGCCGGAGGTCTTCTACTACGAATGCGACCGCCTGGGCATGCTGGTCTTTCAGGACATGGTGAACAGCGGCAGCTACAGCTTCCTGATCGACACCGCGCTCCCAACCGTTGGCTTGAAAAAAGGCATCCGCCATTTTGCCTCGTCCCGCCGCAGAAGACAATTCGAGGGGGATGCCCTTGAAACCGTGGAGCTGCTCCGCAATCATCCCTCGGTGGTCTACTACACCGTTTTCAACGAGGGCTGGGGGCAATACGATGCCGACGGCGTCTACCGTCTCCTGAAAAAGGCCGATCCCTCCCGCATCTGGGATGCCACCTCGGGATGGTTTCGCGAAAACGAGAGCGATGTGGTGAGCGAGCACGTTTATTTCAAGCCCGTTCGCTTGCAGCCGCACCCCGACCGTCCGCTGGTGCTTTCGGAGTTTGGCGGCTATTCCTGCAAGCTTCCTGACCACGCCTTCAATCTCTCCAAAACCTACGGCTACCGATTCTTCAAGGACACCGCAAGCCTTCAGACCGCGCTGGAGGAGCTTTACCGCAAGGAGATCCTGCCCGCCATCGACCAAGGCCTTTGCGCCACGGTGCTGACACAGGTGAGCGACGTGGAGGACGAGACCAACGGCCTTGTGACCTACGACCGCCGTGTGATCAAGGTGGAGGAGGCCGCCATGAAGGAGCTTTCCGAAGAGCTGCATCGGCGGTTTGCCAATGCACATTGCAGCACCCCCTCCCCCAACAGCTCCAACTGAAAGCCGCTCCAACGGCAGACCACCGCACGTCGGCGGATCTGCCGTTGAGCCCTCTCAGAGAAAAGCAACGGGAAATCTCAAAAAACGGTTGACAACCGCACATAAAACTGGTATAATAATGAAGTCGCAGAAGCACGGGCGCCATTGGGCACCGCGCAAAGCGACTCCACACGATCGGGATGTAGCGCAGTTGGTAGCGCGCCTGGTTTGGGACCAGGATGTCGCAGGTTCAAATCCTGTCATTCCGACCAAAAAAAGCAGATGGAGCTTGCTCCGTCTGCTTTTTTTTGCTTGGAAAGATTGGTGAGGAAGATGCGAAGGAGTTTTTTGTTTTTGCTTGCAAAATGACGGCGGTGAGCCGTCAAGAAAACTTCTCGCGCGAAGCGTATTTGCAGAGTTCAAATCCTGTGATTCCGACCAAAATTGGCTTTAGGAAGCAATTCCCGAAACCTTTTTCTTTGATTTCTATGACTCAATTTTTGGGGAATAACAGTTATTTTCCTTCCGCATTTGTTCCTTTGCAGTTTAGATCAAGAAAGTAATTTTTCCACTTCGGCAACCTTCAGCACCTTCCCCATTGAAACCACCTTATCGTTCACGACAATGGCAGGAACGCTCATCACGCCGTATTCGCTGATTTTGGTGAAATCGGTAATATATTCGACCTCAATACCCAAGCCGAGATTTTTCACGGCTTCCTTTACGGTTTCATAGAGCTTATGGCAAGAAGCACATCCTGCACCAAGTATCTTGATAGATGTTATTATTCCAATTTTCTCAGCACAGTAACTTTCACTTCTTTCCGTGTTTCCACAGCAACAGTTTTTCTTTTTTAATAATGACATTTTCTTTTCCTCCAATCAAATTATTAAGGGTTGAAATACATTGAACAAATATCCCACAAGGATAATTCCAACGGTGCATATTATCATAAAAATACTGAGTAGCTTCGGCTTTACTGCTTTCCGCAACATTATAATTGACGGTAAGGACAGCGTTGTAACGCCCATCATAAAGGATAGTACCACACCGAGCAACGCTCCTTTGGCAAGCAGAGCTTCGGCAATCGGAATTGTACCAAAGATGTCGGCA
>JAZRCQ010000147.1:0-13106 GCA_045659845.1 Eubacteriales bacterium | reverse complement strand
CACTCGGGATCGTCGCACTCGTGATGGTGATGGTGGTGATGCTCATGGCACTCACATTCGGGATCGTCGCACTCGTGGTGATGATGGTGGTGATGCTCATGGCACTCGCATTCGGGATCATCGCACTCGTGGTGGTGATGGTGGTGATGCTCATGGCACTCGCATTCGGGATCGTCGCACTCGTGGTGGTGATGGTGATGCTCATGCTTGTGGCATTCGCATTCGGGATCGTCGCACTCGTGGTGGTGATGATGCTCATGCTCGTGGCAATCGCATTCGGGATCGTCGCACTCATGGTGGTGATGATGCTCGTGATGATGAGCCGCCTGCTCCAGCCGCGCCAGCTCCTCCTCAATGGTGTCGCGGCGCTCCATCGCGGAAAGGAGCTGCTTGCCATCCAGCTGATCCCAAGGAGTGGTGACGATCACGGCCGTGGGGTTCACCTCGCGCAAAAGAGCAACAGTCTCCTCGATCTTCTTCTCCGATGCCCCGCCCGTGTGCGACAGGACGATGCATCCGGCATTGCCGATCTGATCATTGAAGAACTCGCCGAAGTTCTTCATGTACATCTTGCATTTGTTCACGTCCGCCACCGTGGTGAAGCCGTTGAGAAGCGCTCCCTCGGGGGAAACGTCCTGCACGGCGCGAATGATGTCCGAAAGCTTGCCAACTCCGGAGGGCTCGATCAGAATGCGATCGGGCGCAAATTCGTCCAGCACCTTCTTCAGAGCCTTGCCGAAGTCCCCCACCAGGGAGCAGCAGATGCATCCGCTGTTCATCTCGGTGACCTCCACGCCCGCATCCTGCATGAAGCCGCCATCGATGCCGATCTCGCCGAATTCGTTTTCGATCAGCACCAGCTTCTCGCCGGCATAGGCCTCCTGCAGAAGCTTTTTGATCAGCGTGGTCTTTCCTGCTCCGAGAAATCCGGAGAAAATATCGATTTTCGTCATGTTATATCCCTTCTTTGCGATAGTTTTTTATCTTTGTTATTATAGACCGAAAAACGGATTTTGTCAACCGTTTCCGAAAAAGTTACGCCAAAGACGTTAGCCATGCCCCAATGGGGGTGACGTCGATCAGTAGTCCCGTCACCAGCCCAACGGAGAACAGAATGGAAAGGATCCGAAGAGAATCCCGCAGGGGGCGGTTTTGACGGAACAAAACCAACACGCCAACACCTGCATTCACAAGCAGACCGGACAGCATGGAGCCCACGCCGATCACACCGGAAAGCTGCAGCTCCGTGAGCGCCACGGAGGAGGCACAGTTCGGGATCAAGCCAACCAGCGCCGCCAGCAGATTGGACAACACGGGGCGATCCAGCACCCAGCTCTTGATGGTTTCCTCTCCGATCGCCTCCACCGCCGCATTCAACGCCAGCGTGACCAACAGAAGAAACACGCCCACGTGAAGCGTGTGCTTCAAGGCGGAAAGCGCGAAATGATCGTGGCAATCGCAATGCTCCCGCTCGCAAAGCTCCTCAATCTGCGGATGCTCCTCCTCACCGCGACGGCGACAGATCATGTCCAAAAGAAAGCCTGCGATCGCCGCCACCGTCACCTTCACACCCAGCACGGCCGCCACAAAGAGAAGCGGCGCGCCCTTGGAGAGAAGGATGGGGAGCATTTCATCCGACGTGGAAAGATAGATGGCCAAAAGCGTGCCCGCCGTGATGATCCTTCCCGCATAAAGGCCGGATGCCGCTGCCGAGAAGCCGCATTGCGGCAGGAGGCCAAGTCCTGCTCCCATAAGCGGCCCCACTCTTCCGGAGCTTTTCAGAAGCCTGCCCGAGGCATCCCCCGAGCGATGCTCCAGAAACTCCATGAGCAGGTAGGCAAGATATAGAAAGGGCAAGAGCTTTGCCGTTTCGATCAGGCTATGAAGGATCACGTGGATCGCTTCCTGCAAAAAGTTTGTCATACGCTTGTTCCTTCCGAGTTTCTTCCGCAATCGGCGCAAAGGCCGAACAGCACCGATTGACCGCAATCAATGAGGAATCCATGATCGCATTGCAAATGCCGCGCAAACTCCAGCGAGTCGCCGCAGGACAAATGCTCCAGCTTGCCGCATTGGAGGCACTTGGCATGAAAATGTCTGCCGCAATCACATCCCGCACCAACATACTGATAAACGTTTCTTCGCAGGCTCTCATTGCGAAAGGCCTTCACGCTGCCATCCTCACATAGCTCTGTCAAGCGGCGGTAGAGGCTGCTCATGCTGCATCCGCAGACCTGCTCACATAGCTCCTCGGCCGTGAACTGGCGGTCGGGATGCGCCTTGAGGAAGCTTTTCAGATGCTCTCTCCCCTCGGTGCGATAGGCTTTTTTCTCCATTTTTTCATTCTCCTTGAATTTGAGAATCATTCTCAAATTATATCACAAATCGGCGAATTTGTCAAGGCCTCCCAACCGAAAAAAAGAACCGTGTTTCGCCCAATTCGGCCAAAAACCGTTCGATCCTGCCAAAAGCTCAGCCGATCACCTCGTAGCCCTCTTCCACAACGGCCTGCTTCAGCACGGCCACGTCGACGCTCGTTTTCAGCGTGATCACGGCCTCGCCTCTTTCATGACTGGCCTCGGCCGACGCAACTCCCTCAACGGCCTCGAGAGCGCGCTTGACGTGTGCCTCGCAGCGAGGGCACATCATACCCTCGATCTTCAGAATCACCTGCATTTCCGATCCTCCTTTCCCTTTTTCATTCTGTTCCGAGCGTTTGCTCGCGCTTGTGCTTTTCCTCTCTTCTCCTCGGAAGCGGTTGATCCGCAGAGCATTTGAAACCACGCACAGGCTGGAAACGCTCATGGCCGCCGCTCCGATCATGGGATTGAGACCGATGCCGAACAAGCCTACCGCCAGCGGAATTCCCAAAACGTTATAAAAAAATGCCCAAAACAAATTCTCCTTGATGATGCGGAGCGTCCGTCGGCTGAGACGGATCGCCGACACCAGATCGGAAAGTCCACGGTTCACCAGCACCACGTCGGCCGCGTCGATGGCAACGTCGGTGCCTGCGCCGATGGCAATGCCAACATCGGCCAGAGCCAGCGCGGGAGCATCATTGATGCCGTCGCCAACCATAGCCACGCGGCCATGCTTTTTCCATTCCTTCACCGCCTCGGCCTTGCCGGAGGGCAACACGCCTCCCCCGGCCTCATCCACGCCAACGGCTCTGCCAACGGCCTCCGCCGCCCCTTGACTGTCGCCCGAGAGCAGCACCGTGCGAAGCCCCAACCGACGAAGCGAGGCCACGATCGCCGCGCTATCCTCGCGCAGGGTGTCCGCAACCTCGATCGAGCCGAGCAGGGCGCCGCTCTCGGCAAAGAGCAAGGTGGTCACCCCCTCCCGGGCTCTCTGCTCCGCGCGCGCTGCGCAGGCATCGGGAATCTGCACGCCGTTTGCCTCCAGCCATCCGCGGTTGCCGCCCAGCAGGCGCTTGCCTGCGCACACGGCCTCCACACCGCTTCCCGCAAAAGATCGGAAGCTCTGCGCCTCCTCCGCCCTCACGCCTCTGCGCTCAGCCTCTCGCATAACGGCACCGGCCAAGGGATGCTCACTTCCCTGCTCCAGCGTGCTTGCCGCCGCCAGAAGCTGCCCCTCCGTTACGTTGTCTCCGGGCAGAAGTGCCTTCACCTCCGGTCGGCCGAGGGTGAGCGTTCCCGTTTTATCCAGCAAGACCGTCCTCACGCCACCCAGCGTTTCCAAGGCCTCTGCCGATTTGAAAAGAATTCCGCGCCGCGCGCCCACGCCGTTTCCAACCATGATCGCCACGGGCGTGGCCAGTCCCAAGGCGCAGGGACAGCTGATCACCAAAACCGAAATGCTTCTTTCCAGCGCCGCTCCGAAGGTTGCGTTGGCCAAAAGCCATCCGACCAGCGTGATCACCGCCACGGCCATAACAGCGGGAACAAACACGCCCGCCACACGATCCGCCAGCTTTGCAATGGGGGCCTTCGTGGCCGAAGCATCGCTCACCATGCGAATGATCTCGCTGATCACCGTTTCCTCGCCGATCCGCTCCGCGCGGCAGCGAAGCCTGCCCGAAAGATTCAGCGTGGCCGACGAAACGCCGTCGCCCACACGCTTCTCCACGGGAAGGCTTTCTCCCGTGAGCGCCGATTCATCCACTGCGCTCGCGCCCTCCAGCACCACGCCATCGGCAGGGATCCGCTCTCCGGGGCGAAGAATGAAGATCTCGCCAACCGTTAATTCCTCCACGGGAACCGTTTGTTCTCTGCCCTCCCGCACAACCGTGGCGGTGGTGGGGGCGAGGCGCATCAGCCCCTCCAAGGCACTCGTCGTTTTTTTCTTTGCCCCCGCCTCCAGCCACTTGCCGAGAGTGATCAGCACGGGGATCATAGCCGCCGCCTCAAAATAAAGTCCATGAAGCAGATGATGCGCCTCCGCGCCGGCCGCCGTCATAGAGAAGGTGAGCGCCACGCTATACAGCAGAGATGCGCCCGAGCCAACGGCCACAAGGCTATCCATATTGGGCGCCCCTCGCAGAAGCGCCGACAGCCCGCCAACAAAGAAGCGGCGATTCACCGAAAGCACCGCAAGACAAAGCAAAAGCTCTGCCAAGGCCATCGCCATCGGATTTTCCGAAAGCACGCGGGGCAACGGCAGCCCCCACATCAGATGCCCCATTGCCAGATAGGAAAGCGGAAGCAACAACCCCAGCGAAAGGAGAAACCGCTTCAGAAGCGTTGAGGACTCCTTTTTTTCATTGGAGGCGGTTGCGGTTGCTCCTTGTCCGCGCAGAGAGGCGCCGTAGCCCGCCGCCGTGACCGCGCGGATCACCGCCTCCGAATCAACTGCGCCCTCCACGCACAGAGAGCCCGTCAGCAGATTCACAGCGCAGGATTCCACCCCCTCCACGCCAAGCACCGCCTTTTCCACACGAGCACTGCAGGCGGCGCAAGTCATGCCCGTTACGTCATATTTCCTCATCTCTTCACCTCATCAGGCGCTCCAGCGTGCAGATCAGATCATCCACCACCGCCTCGTTGCCGGCCTTCAGCTCTCTCGAAACACAACCGCGCACGTGGGCGGCGATCAGATCTCGATTAAAAGCATTCACCGCCGCATTCACCGCCGCCGACTGCGTGAGGACGTCGGTGCAATAGGCGTCCTTCTCCAGCATTCCCTTGATCCCTCGGATCTGTCCCTCGATGCGGCTGAGGCGGTTGATCAGCTTGCGCCGCTCTTCCTCGCTCCGCAGAGTCTTCTTTTCACAACATTGTTCCATTTCATCCTCCAAATACCCCCACGGGGTATTTATAGTATACACCGTTTTTTTTATTTTGTCAAGAGTTCACCGATGATTTCAAAAAAAGGCGCGAGATAAAGCTGTACCCTAAAGGATAGTTTTACCTACCGATAGAAAAAACAGAAACCGCAGATTGATTTTCTTCGTTTTTTGTGATATAATAGGGTGTGTAAATACACTGTGTATAAATAATTTTGCTATCATAAATCCGAGCGATAAATAAGAATTTGACGAGTATATAATGTCAAACATAGCATACTAAGCGAGAAAAATATAGTTGTTATATTTCGTTAACACAATGTGTATTTGCATTGCTTTACAACACGAAGTATTAGCTTTATAATAATTGCGAAGGAGGTGCTATTATGTTAAATGAAAATATAAAAAAATTACGAATAGCAAAAGGAATGTCGCAAGTAGAATTAGCAACACGTTTAAATGTTGTAAGACAAACAATTTCAAAATGGGAAAAAGGTCTATCAGTTCCCGATTCTGAAATGTTAATCCGACTCTCTGAGGTGTTTGAAACAAACGTTTCGGAATTGCTGGGCACAATAATTGAAGAAACACAAACCAATACCGAAATAGCAGATCAACTATCACGAATAAATGAGCAGTTAGCAATTAAAAATAGAAGAACGAAAAAGTTGTTAAAAGCTCTTATGTGGATAGGAATGTCTATACTTGTGATTATAGTGATTTGGGTGATGCTGGGGAGTACAGTAGATATTCAAGAGTCTACAAGTGAAACTGTCAACAATGGTTTTCGCATTCCAATTCCTTACGAATAATTCCAATTTGTCGAGAGATGTAGGATCTGCTAAAAGCCTCCCTTGTGTAAAGGGAGGTGGCACGCGGAGCGTGACGGAGGGATTGTGATGCAGAGAAAACACAATAAAGACATTGTTCCAACCGCAAAAATGTTGCGAAAGAATATGACCAAAGAAGAAAAACACCTTTGGTATGATTTTTTGCGCACATATCCTGTCCGATTTTCTCGTCAAAAGGTTCTCGGTAAGTATATCGCAGATTTTTACTGTTCAGAGGCAAAGCTTGCCATAGAGCTTGACGGATCAGGACATTATACCGAGAAGGGAAAGCAGCACGATGAGGAAAGAACGGCTTTCCTTGAGAAATACGGATTAGAATACCGAATACAGAAATACATAAAAATTTTCGGGGTGTTTGCGAGTATATTAACGTCCTTGTAGAACAATCCCTCAGTCAGCTTCGCTGACAGCTCCCTTTACACAAGGGAGCCTTATTTTTTTCCCCGAAAGTCTGTCTGTTTTTCTTGACAAGCACTGCATTTGTGGACACAAATGCAAAATACGGCATACCTCTTTCGAGATATACCGTATTTTTGAAAACTGTCCTTTAGGGCACGCTCCTATTCCTCGCGCCTTTTTTATTTCTTCTTGAGAAGGGTATCCGGCACGTCCACCTTGTGGCTGAAGTACCGATCCCATTTGTGCCGACGGTAGCGACGGATCAGGTATTCTGTCAGCAGCCATCCGCTCAGCGCCACCGCAAAGCAGATCAGTCCTGCCCGCGCGGCACGGCTCTCTGTGAGCGATTGGATCTGCATCAGGCGGCTGATAAATCCGCTCCGCTCGGCGCTCTCGGCCGCATATAGCTTCACCGTGGCAAGCACTCTGCCCTCGTAGACAATGGCGGCGTAGCCTACGTGCATCCCCTCGGTGACGGGAGCCTCCAATGATTCATAGGTGAGGCGGATGCTCAGCCTCACCTCCTCGCCAAGCGTTGCTCCCTTGGGAAGATGCAGAGACACCGATTCCGCCGCCCGCACCGCTACGCTGTCGGTGAGATCCGACACACGCACCGCGATCCTGCAGATCTCGGTTTCGGGTGTCAGCACCTCCACATAGTCATAGGTTTCGAACACCCAATCCACCAAGCGATTGGTGATGGCGTAGCCATAATTTTCGGGGTTTGTTCCCTCTCCCTCCGCTCCTCCGAGGACGATGCAGAGATAGCTGTCTCTTTCCCTTTGCGCCAGCGTCACCACGCAGCATCCGCCTGCATTGGTGGAGCCTGCGCTCATGCCATGGCATCGGGGATCATAATAGCGGCTATCGGTGGCACGGGAGATCAGCGCATTGCGATTGTGGATCCGCTTTCCTTCGTTGATATCGTAGGACGCGCTTCCGCAGATCTGCATATACAGCGGCTCTGCCGCCGCCACCAGAGCGATCCTTGCCAGATCCTGCGCCGTGGTGAAGGAGGAATCGGCCACGCCGGTGGGATCCGTGACCGTGGTTGCCACGGCACCGCAATCCTTGGCCAATCGGTTCATCTCCGCCACGAAGGCAGAAACGTCGCCAAAGCCGATCACATAGGCCAGCACGCAAAAGGCATCGTTGTAGCTGCCGCAGATAGCCAGATAGAGCAGCTGCTCCACCGTGTAGACCTCGCCCATTTCCAGCCCATAGCAATAGCCCTTTGCATCCGAGAGCATTTCTGCCGTGATCTCGATCTCATCCATTAGCTGAGCTCCAAACCGCCGCGTGAACAAAAGTCCCGAAAGGATCTTCACCGTGGAGCCTGCAGGAACCACTGCCTCGGCATTCTTTGCGCCGATTATCTGCCCGCTTTCCAGATGATAAAAATAAACGGCAGATGCCTCTTCAACCTCCGGAAGCTGTGCAGAAGCGGTGGTCGCAACGACAGTTGTCGGGAGAGCACACAGAAGGAGGACGACCGCAATCACGGTCGCCGCGAAACGATATTCTCTCCTCATTCGTCGCCCTCCCTTCTCCTCAGCACTTCTCAGCGGCCGCGCGGATATCCTCCGCGATCTGCGCCCGAAGCGCCTCCAGCGTTTCAAATTTTCTTTCCTCCCGCAGATATTTCAGAAACGACACCGTGAGTGTTTGTCCATAAAGATCGCCTTCAAAGCCCAGCAGATGAGTTTCACAGTTCACGGGAGCATCTCCATCCACCGTTGGGCGGGAACCAACGTTGGAAACGCCTCGCCAAGCGCGCCCGTTGATCCGCGTCTCGGTGAGATAAACACCCTTGGGCGGCACAAGCTGCCCTGCGGGGAATTTTTGGTTCACAGTCGGGGCTCCCAGCGTTCTCCCCAACGCCTTTCCGTGCAACACGGGAGCCGTTAGCGCGAAGGGACGTCCCAGAAGCACGGTAGCCTCCCCCATGCGCTTCTCGCGAATGCTATCCCGAATTCGTGAGGAGCTGACGGGACTTCCTTCATGCGTGACCGCCGACGTAAGCAGCAGTGAAGCCTCACCGAAGGCCTTGGCAAGCATTGAAGGATCGCCTGCTCCGCCGACACCAAAGCGATGATTGAAGCCGCAGGCCACCGCCACCGCATGGCATCTCTTTTTCAGGATCTCCTCGGCAAACGTTGTTGGCGAGAGATCCCGCAGCTCAGGAAAATCTGCCAGAAACACCACCTCCGCGCCCTGCTCCGCCAACCGTTGCAAGCGCTCCTCAGGGAGGCAAAGCTGCTCGGCAGGCCTTCCCCAAAGATAGCGCGAGGGCGGCTCCCGAAAGCAAAAGACGCCAACCGTCACGTCGCGGTGACCGTTGTCCCTCCATTTCAACGCGCTTTGCAGGATGGCCTGATGTCCCAAATGAACGCCATCGAAATTACCCAAGCACAGCACTGTTTTTTCCGGCACCCGAAGCTCCTTCATGGTGACGGGGGAAATGCAGATGAATTCCGCCATCCCTTATTCCAATCCCAGATAGCTGGTGACCAATTCCCCCATCAGCTCATCGCGATCCAGCTCTCGGATCAACGCACGCGCATTTCCGCAATTGGTGATATAGGTGGGGTCCTCGGAAAGCAGATAGCCAACGATCTGCCCAATGGGATTATAGCCCTTTTCCGAGAGGATCTCATGGATCTCCTTCAAAAGCTCGCGATTGTTCTTTTTGGATTGTTGCTCCATCGCTTTGCACCATCCTGTTCCTGATTTTCCGTTGCTTCCGTTTCCAACGGCCTTGCACGGTCTCTTTCCTTATGATTTTACCACACTTTTCTCTTTTTTGCAAGGGATATCAAAAAAAAAGAGGTTGCCGCAACGATTTCTCATTGCGACAGCCTTTTTTTGCATTATTCTGCAGCTGCTTCTTCCTTCTTTGCGGGCTTCTTTGCCTCTGCGGCAGGAGCCTCAACAACCTCAGGCTCGTCGGCCTCAACGAGAGCAACGATCGCCATCTCGGCAGCGTCGCCTCTGCGAACGCCGAGCTTCAGAATACGGGTGTATCCACCGTTGCGCTTTGCATAGTTGGGAGCGATCTCGGTGAACAGCTTAGTCACCACGTCCTCCTTGGTGATATATGCCAGCGCTGCGCGGCGGCTTGCAAGAGTGTTCTTCTTGCCAAGAGTAATCATCTTCTCTGCCATGGAACGAACTTCCTTCGCTCTGCTGAGCGTGGTTTCGATCTGTCCGTTCTCAAGCAGCAGGGTAACCATGCCGCGAAGCATAGCAATTCTATGCGCGGTAGGTCTGCCAAGTTTTCTGGTTCCGGGCATTGTTTATTCCCTCCTTCTGCTGTTTACGAATGTTTTTACAAGTTATTGTTGGTCTGAGCGATCAACTTACTCTTCTTCTCTTCTCAGATCCAAGCCCAAGGAATGAAGCTTTGCGATCACTTCCTCGAGAGATTTCTTACCGAGGTTACGAACCTTGATCATATCCTCCTCGGTGCGGTTGGTCAGATCTTCAACCGTGTCAATGCCTGCGCGCTTCAAGCAATTGAAGCTACGAACAGACATGTCAAGTTCCTCAATGGTCATCTCAAGAACCTTTTCCTTGATGGTCTCTTCTCTTTCGACCATGATCTCTGCCTTCTTTGCTTCATCAGACAAATCCACAAACAAGTTGAGATGCTCGTTGAGAATCTTGGCGCCCAGCGAAATCGCTTCCTTTGCGGAGATGGTTCCGTTGGTCAGGATTTCAAGAGTGAGCTTATCGTAATCCGTGATGTTGCTTCCAACACGGGTGTTGTCAACCGTGTACTTAACGTTGTACACAGGCGTGTAGATCGAATCGGTGTAGATCGTGCCGATCGGTGCCGACGCCGCGGTTGCCAATGCCTGAGTCTGCAGCTGCTTGTTTCTCTCCTGAGAAACGTATCCGCGGCCCTGTGCGAAGGTCAATTCCATATAGAATCTCTCGTTCTCGCCGATGGTTGCGATGTGATGCTCGGGATTGAGGATCTCGATATCGGAATCCTGCTTGATATCACCTGCGGTGATCTCGCGCTCTCCCGTTACGTCGATGATAACCATCTTCGGTCCGGTGCAATGCAGCTTGGCGGTGATTCCCTTCACGTTGAGAACGATCTCGGTGACATCCTCGGTGACGCCGGGAATCGTGGAGAACTCATGAAGAACTCCGTCGATCTTGATATTGGTCACAGCCACGCCGGGCAGCGAGCTGAGCAGCACTCTGCGAAGCGAATTGCCGAGAGTGGTGCCGTATCCCCGCTCCAGAGGCTCAACCACGAACTTGCCGTGGGAACCGTCCTCGCTCAGGTCGGTGGCGATGATATCGGGCTTATTAATCTCAATCATTCCAAAAACCTCCTTATGTTTCGTGAAATATTAGGCTTGCAGGTTCTCGACGCGGCTCTGCGCCGCATCTGCTTGGAACACGCAGGGATTACTTGGAATAAAGTTCGACGATGAGCTGCTCGTTGAAGTCGAAGTCAACGTCCTGTCTTGCGGGAAGGGTTGCAACCTTAGCGGTGAATGCATCAGCCTTAACCTCCAGCCACTTGGGAGCGGTGCGGGTTGCTGCTGCCTCTGCCAAAGCCTTGAACTTCTCGGAGCTGCGGCTTGCTTCCTTCACGGTGATCACGTCGCCAGCCTTCACGATCAGAGAAGGAATGTTCACCTTCTTGCCGTTCAGAGTGAAGTGACCATGGAGAACCAGCTGACGAGCTTCCTTGTGGGATGCTGCAAAGCCCATTCTGTAAACAACGTTGTCAAGACGACGCTCCAGCAGGCAGATCAGGTTCTCACCGGTCATACCCTCCTTGCGGTCGGCCTCTTCAAAGTAGTTCACGAACTGACGCTCAAGCACACCATAGTATCTTCTGGTCTTCTGCTTCTCGCGCATCTGCATTCCGTACTCTCTCATCTTCTTGTTTGCGGCGCCATGCTGGCCGGGAGCGGTGCTTCTGCGATCCAGAGCGCACTTACCCGAGGTGCAACGGTCACCCTTCAAAAAGAGCTTCGTGCCTTCTCTGCGGCACAGTCTGCATACAGGTCCTGTATATCTTGCCATAATGTTTTAACCTCCACGAAATATTAAACGCGTCTGCGCTTGGGCGGTCTGCATCCGTTGTGAGGAACGGGGGTAACGTCCTTGATCATGGTGATCTGGAGTCCAACCGTTTCCAGTGCGCGGATAGCGGATTCACGTCCTGCGCCGGGGCCCTTCACGAACACCTCAACGCTCTTCAGTCCATGCTCCATTGCGGCCTTTGCGGCGGTCTCGGATGCGGACTGCGCTGCGAAGGGAGTGGATTTTCTGGATCCCTTGAAGCCAAGCTCTCCGGCAGATGCCCAAGAGATTGCGTTGCCCTCGGTATCAGAAATGGTTACGATCGTATTGTTGAACGTCGACTGAATGTGAACAGAACCTTTCTCAATGTTCTTTCTCTCGCGGCGCTTCTTGACAACTTTCTTTGCTGCAACTTTTGCCATTTTCTTATGCCACTCCTTTACTTCTTCTTGTTCGCAATCGTCTTTGCGGGACCCTTACGGGTTCTTGCATTGGTCTTGGTTCTCTGACCTCTCACAGGAAGATTCTTTCTGTGGCGAATTCCGCGGTAGCAGTTGATCTCCACCATTCTCTTGATGTTCATGGCGGTGTCACGGCGGAGGTCACCCTCTACAGTGTAGGAGTTTTCAATCTCGTCACGGAGCTTTGCAACCTCTTCCTCGGTCAGATCCTTTGCACGGGTATCGGGATTGATACCGGTCTTTGCAAGGATATCATTTGCGCTCTTGCGTCCGATACCGTAAATGTAGGTCAGAGCAATCTCAACGCGCTTGTTGTTCGGAATATCAACACCAGCTATACGAGCCATACTGTTTATTCACCTCTCTGTTGATTTTTTGCTTGGTAATGTTTGCGGATCAACCCTGTCTCTGCTTGTGCTTGGGGTTCTCGCAGATAACCATTACTTTGCCTTTTCTTTTGATGATCTTGCACTTTTCGCAGATCTTCTTAACGGATGGTTTCACCTTCATTGTCTCTACCATGCCTTTCTTGCTTTTAATTTGGGTTCATCTCATGCCATTTGCATGGGATTTATTTCGCGCGCCAGGTGATGCGTCCCTTGGTCAGGTCGTAAACCGAAACCTCAATGGTTACGCGGTCGCCGGGCAGAATCTTGATATAATTCATACGAAGCTTGCCGGAAATATGCGCCGTAACGATATGTCCGTTGGGCAGTTCAACCTTGAAGCATGCATTCGGCAGTGCTTCGATCACCTTGCCCTCAAACTCGATGACATCATCCTTCTGTGCCAGAATAATCCCTCCTAACTTATTTTTGTTTGTGACTCAGAAATCTTTTTCCACGAGTGTCAGGTTGAGAACGCCCTCCCCCGTAAGCACCACGGTATTTTCGTAGTGTGCGGAGAGGCTGCCGTCCAGCGTTTTCACCGTCCAGCCGTCCTTCATTTCCATGACCTCAAAGGTTCCAACGTTCACCATCGGCTCGATCGCCAACGCCATGCCCGCGCATAGGCGGATGCCGCGTCCGGGAGTTCCGTAGTTGGGAACGTCCGGAGATTCATGCATATCCGCGCCGATGCCGTGACCGACGTATC
>JAZRCQ010000146.1:0-4498 GCA_045659845.1 Eubacteriales bacterium | reverse complement strand
AGGGCAATGCGGCCTGCTACGATGCGGGAGAAAATCTGACCGGTTATCCCGTGCTTCGCGCTCCGCGCGGCGAGGTGACGGTGGAATTCTCCGAAGCCTTGAATGAGAACGGCGAATTCGATCCTCTCCACGGCTACGGGCAGTTTCTTCGCTACGTCTCCGACGGCAAGGATCGTCTGCTCTATCCGCGCTTCACCTGGATCGGCTTCCGCTACTTCCGCGTGATCGGCGAGGCAGAGGTGGAATCGGTGCAGAAGGTCCATGCCGCCGTTGCACCCAACGCCACCTTCTCCTGCGGCAACGAGACCTTGAATTGGATCTTCCGCGCCTTTCTGAATTCTCAGCTCACCAATATGCACGGCGGCATTCCCTCCGATTGCCCTCACATCGAGCGCAGAGGCTACACGGGCGACGGTCAGCTGGTCTGCCGCGCCGCCATGCTCACGCTGGATGCCGAGGCCTTCTATCGCAAATGGATCAACGATATCTCCGACTGTCAGGACCGCCGCAGCGGCCACGTGCAGTACACCGCGCCCTACACCCATAGCGGCGGCGGTCCGGGCGGCTGGGGCTGCGCCATCGTGGCCGTCCCCTATGAATTCTGGAAGCGCTTCGGGGATCTCGGCCCCGCAGAGGCGCTTTTCGACGGTATGCTCCGCTATTTCGACTATCTGGAGTCGCATAGCGAGTGCGATCTCGTGGTGCGGGATCGGGACGGCGAGTGGTGTCTGGGAGACTGGTGCGCGCCGGCGCCGCTGGTGCTTCCCGCCCCCTTTGTGAATAATTATTTCTACGTGCGCAGTCTGCGGCAAGCCTCCGAGCTGGCGCACAAGCTGGGGCGCCATGAGGTGCTTCCCCTTCTCGCCGAGCGCATCTCTGCCCGTCTCGCCGCCATCGACCGCAGCTATCTCAACCGATGGGACGGCAATTATCTCGGAAACCTGCAGGGCGCCAACGCCTTTGCGCTGGATCTTGGTCTCGGCGACGAGCGCACGCTGAAGAATTTCATCTCCTATTACGAGGAGCATCCTTACTATGACACGGGCATCTTCGGCACCGAGATCGTCACACGCCTGCTCTTCGAAAAGGGGCGCCCCGATCTCGCATTCCGCCTCCTCACCGCCGCCGAGCCCCACGGCTACGGAAAATGGCAGCGAGAGGGCTCCACCACCCTTTGGGAATACTGGGGCTATTACGCCGCCGCAAGAGGAAAAACCACGTATCGCGACACCCGCTCCTATAATCATCCCATGTTCGGCGCTCCCGTGGCCTCCTTTTTCAACCATCTGCTGGGCGTCACCAACGCCGAGGGAGAGGGCGGCTACAGCACGGTGGTGATCCGCCCTGCCCTACCCAAGGGACTCGACCGCGCGGAGGGCTCCTTCTCCACCGTTCTCGGCAAGCTCGGAATTCGCCTGCGCAGAGAAGGCCAAAGGCTCTGCTGCGTGCTGGAGCTGCCGGAGGGCATCGACGCACAGCTCCTTTTGCCGGACGGCTCCGCCCATCGTCTCGGCGGCGGCATCCACCAATTCTGCTCCGACGAGCAACCGAAATAACCCCGCAAGCGCTCTCCGATCGTTGGATCGGAGGGCGTTTTTTATCGCAAAATCCAAAATTATCAAATTTTATCCACAATAAACAATCTTTTTATCAAAAATTCTCACAAATTATCCAATTGACAGAGTCGGCAAAAAAGAGTATAATGATGGTATGCTCCGAAAGCGGAGCAAGTGCTTTTCGTGTGCTTCAAGGGAGGTGGATAAGGATGAAATATTTTGTGATCACAGATCCGCACGCTTTTTTTCCCGCCATGCGGGAGGCCTTGAAAGAGGCCGGGTATTTTTCCGAGACAGGCCCTCGGCGGCTGGTACTTGGCGGTGATCTGCTCGACCGCGGCAAGCACGCCCGCGCGATCGTGGATTTCATGCTGAACGAGGCAAGAGAGGGGCGTCTGATCTACGTTTTGGGCAACCATGAGGATCTGCTGGTTCGCTGCCTGCAGGATATCGCCCACGGTGCCGTTTGCGACATCGCCCTCGGCGACTATCGCCGCTACGTTTCCAACGGCACTTGGGACACCGTGCTGCAGCTGGCCGAGCTGAAGCAGCGCGAGGCAATGGATCTCCCCGAGGAGCTGGTTCGGGCCGTGCGCGCCTCCCCCTTCTACCGCGAGCTGCTCCCCTTGGCCGTGAACTTCCATGAAACGAAAAAGCACGTGTTTTGTCACGGCTGGATCCCCGTTTTGCTGGATGAAAACGATCGCTTCTGCTACCGCGAGGATTGGCGCGAGGCCGATTACGAGTGCTGGAAGCGTGCCCGTTGGCTCAACGGCATGGAGCTGGCCTGCCGCTACAGCGTGACCGTGGCGGGAAAGACCGTGGTGTGCGGTCATTTCCACACCTCCTACGGTCATTCCGTCATCGAAAAGAAAGGGAGCGAATGGGAGGCGGATGCCGATTTCTCACCCTTCCGTGCCGAAGGGATCCTGGCGCTGGATGCCTGCGTGGCATACAGCGGCATCATAAACTGCGCCGTGATCGAGGACGAGGAGGTGTGACCGTGGCCCTTTTCGACGTTTGCATGATCCGCCATCTGCGCTACTTGGTTCGCTATCCCGACAACTATGCGGAAGGAGGCCGCTATCCCACGATCCTCTTTCTTCACGGCGAGGAGCATCGCGGCTCGGACTGGAAGCGGCTGGCGCAAAACGACCTTTTTGCCGCCGCCGACGAGCTTTCAGGCTTCCCCTTCGCGGTGGTGGCTCCTCTCTGCCATGAAAACAGCTGGGTGGATCTTTGGGAGCCGCTCACGGCGCTGGCAGAGATCCTCCCCACCCGTCCCTATTGCGACGGTAGCAGGCTCTATGCCCTTGGCGTGAGCATGGGAGGCTACGGTGTGTGGCAGCTGGGCATGAGCCTTCCCCACGCCTTTGCCGCTCTGGTTCCCATCTGCGGAGGCGGCATGGCGTGGAACGCCGCTCGTCTGCGCGAGAACCCCATTCGCGCCTATCACGGCGAGGAGGATCCCATCGGGCCCGCCGCGGAGGCTCTGCATCCGGCAGAAGCGGTAAACCGCGAGGGCGGGCAGGCCACGATCACGCTCTATCCCGACGTTGGCCATGAGGCATGGCATCGCGCCTATCGCGATCCCGAGCTGTTTCCTTGGCTCCTCTCGCGCAGAAAGGACGGTGCGGCGGTATGAAAAAGAACATTCTGCTCTGTTTTCTCACCGTTGCTCTGTGCCTTTCGCTTCTCTCCTGCGCCGCCTCCAAGCAATGGCGCGTTGGCGACACGTCGGTCTCCTTCCTATCCGAGCGAGAGCTGAAAAAGCTGGAAAAGCCATTGGTCAAGCTTCTTGCCAACGAGCGTGCCCTCTACGGCACAAGAGGCGAGATCGAGGGCTACCGCGCCGCCGATCCCGCATCCCCCTCCATCTCGAAGGGACACAGCGCGGGGCTCTTCGACATTACGGGAGACGGCACGCCCGAGCTGCTGATCTTTCCCTACGGAGGAGGCGGCTCCTCGGGGCTGGAGTATTACGAGATCTACGACGTTCTCTCGGGCGAGCAGCTGGGAGACGTCACGGGCAACGGCGGCAGCTGGTGCCATTGGCTCGACCGGGAGGGGGAGCGGCTGATCCCGCTGGCCGAGATCTGGAGCCGATGCGGCTGGAGCGGACGCGGGCAGGCCTACGCCACCCTGCGCTACGATGCCGAAGGGGATCAATGGGAATCCGAGGAGCTGATGAGCGTTTCCTATCTGATCGACATGGAGCGCAAGGAGACCAACGGCGAGATCGAGGTGCTGGGAGAGATCTATCCCTCCACCTCCTATTATCTGAACGGAGAGAAGACCTCGCTGGATCAATTTCATCGCGCGCGTCTGCAGCTTTTTGAGCCGTTGGTCTGCCTGCCGGAAACGCGGCTGACCATGCTTTGGTGGAGCGACGTTTGCTCCGAGGAGGAGGATGCGGCCACACGGGCGGAAAAGATGGCAGAGGCACTTCTCAGCTCAGGCCAGAAATTTCCGCGCCCAATCAAATAAGCCATAGGGCAGAGCCGCAAGCGGCTCTGCCCTATGGCTTATTTTTATCTTACCTTCACGCGGATCAACGCCACCGATGCGGCAGGAAGCTTCACGCTTGCGGGATCCTTCACGTCGAGATCCTGCGGGATCACGGCATTGGGATTTGCAAAGGAGTTGTGGGCATTCATGGCATCGCCCTTCAGCACGCGCGCCTCCACAATCTCTCCCATTTCCGCGCCGAGAAGGGCAAGAGAGATCTCCGCCTCCTCCGTGCAGGAGCAGTTTGCAAGCGTCACGGTCAGCACGTCCTCCTTCACGGAAGCCGAAACCGTTACTCTGCGCTCCATCTCCTCGTTGTCCTCCGCAATGGAGCGGATGGCCTCGCCGCCCTGATGGTGGCGGAAGAGATCGAACACGTGATAGGTGGGCGTGGCCACGCACTTTTCGCCTGCCGTGAGGAAGAGCGAATGCAG
>JAZRCQ010000145.1:0-5106 GCA_045659845.1 Eubacteriales bacterium | reverse complement strand
GACAACGGCGCCATGATCGCCGCCGCGGGCTATTTCCGCTTCCTTAAGGGAGAGCTTGCGGGCACCTCCCTCAATGCCTCCGCCTCGGACGACGGCGAGTGAGGCTTGTCAAGTCCTTTTTCATAAAAACCGAAAAATCGGCACAATTCACGAAAATATGATTTTTTGCGGAAGGATCCGCAGGATCGGAGTTTTCCACACGGTTTTTCCACAGGCTGTGGAAAACTCGCCGCAAAACTCAAAAAATTTCGTGAAAACAGAAAAAAATCGTCGAATTCCGCGTGAAATATCCAATTTGTTGTGGAAAAGTCTGTGTAAAGTGTGTAAAACTCCCCTGCATGAGCCCTCACTCCGCTCGGTGGAAAACCTCCGAGACGCGCCTTGCATCCCATCGCGCGAGGGCATCTTCCTTTTGGTGATTCCCAACAATTTTCGTTTTTCACCGATCAATAATGCAAAGAGAGGATTCAAAAAATATGAATTTATCCGATTCCGAAAAGCAGGTGGGCAAGGCGGAGGAGCGCTGTGAGCGCCCCACCGTTTCTCCTGCGGTCATCCGCCGTCTGCCCCGCTACTATCGCTATCTCCGCGAGCTGATCCGTCAGGGCAGAATGCGCATCAGCTCCGGTGAATTTGCCGAAATGATGCACATGACCGCCTCCCAGATGCGGCAGGATCTGAACTGCTTCGGCGGCTTCGGTCAGCAGGGCTACGGCTACAACGTGAACTACCTTTATGAAAAGATCTGTGAGCTGCTGGGCGTCACGGGAGAGCTTTGCGCCATCATCGTTGGCGCGGGCGATCTCGGCCGCGCGCTGGTGCGCTCCTCCATGTTTGAGAAGCGCGGCGTGCGGATCCTTTCCATGTTCGACGTCAATCCCGATCTGATCGGCACCACCGCCGGCAACGTCCGCATCCGCGACGTGCGCGAGCTGAGCGATTTCTGTCGGGAAAATCCCGTGGATCTGGCGGTGCTCACCCTCCCCAAGGAGCAGGCAGAGGAAACGGCCAAGCGCCTCACCGAGCTGGGCATCGCCGGGCTCTGGAACTTCACGGGGAAGGATCTGGAGCATGATCCCGCCCGCGTGGCCGTGGAAAACGTGCATTTGGGAGATTCCTTAATGTTTTTGAACTATCGCATCTGTCAGCTGCGGGAGCAAAGCGAAAAAGAGGGAGGAGAGAACGTCTGATGGGTTGGAGCTGGAACTATGGGCAGGGCGTGCTGAACGTCCCCGCCGCCGCATTGGACGTTGATGCCTCCCCCGCACAGCTGGCCGTTCTGCTTTGGCTTTCCTCAGATCTTTCGCTGGCCGAAAAGCCGATCCGACTGGCAAAGCTGGCAAGCATCGACCGCGCCGCCGCCGAGGAGGCGCTGGCCTTCTGGAGCAGCTGCGGTCTGCTCTCGCAGGGAGAAACCAAGCAGGCTCCGCCCGCCGCGCCTGCAAGCAAAAAAGAACAAAAGACCGCACCCGCCCCCAAGGTCCTGCAAAGAGCCGATGAGCTCCCCACCTACACGCAAACGGAGCTGGCCGACATCATAGAAAGCCGCTCGGGCCTGCGAGTGCTGGTGGACGAAAGCCAGCGGATCATGGGAAAGATGTTCAATCCCATGGAGGTGAACGTTTTGCTGGGCATGGTGGATTGGCTGAAGCTGAGCGAGGAATACGTGCTTCTGCTTCTGGCACACGCCAAGCGCATTGGCGTTAAGAGCATGCGGCAGATCGAGCGTCACGCCATCGCTTTGGTGGATGAGGGCATCACCGAGCCCGACGCGCTCAACGAAAAGCTTCGCCGCATCGAAGATGCCAAGAGTCTGGAGGGCCGCGTTCGCTCCCTTTTCGGTATGGGAAGCCGAGCCCTCACAGCAAAGGAGCAAAAGTTTTTCGAGGACTGGAGCTCCTACGGTTATGGTGAAGAGGAGATCCGCCTTGCCTACGAGATGACCGCAAACTCTACGGGAAAAGCATCTCTGGCCTATGCCAATTCCATCTTGAAGGGGTGGCACAGCGAGGGCCTGAAGAGCAAGGCCGAGATCGAAAAGAAAATGGCCGAGGAAAAGGCCGCCCGCGAGGGAGCCGCCGCCTTCGGCAACAGCTTTGCCACCGACGAATTCTTCGAGGCGGCTCTGCAAAAGACCTACGGAAGCAAGAAAGAAAATGCATAATGCAAACCTTTGAAAGGAAGACCGCGCATGGGCTACAATAAAGAAAACTACAAGCGGATCCGAGAGGAATACGAAACGAAGGCGCTTTTGGCGCAAAGAGCGGCAGACGGCCGCCGGCAGGAGGTTTGGGAGAGAGTTCCCGGCCTTCGCGAGCTGGATGCCGAGCTTTCCACCTTCGGTCTCCGCATTATGAAGCAGGCCATGGAGGGCGGCAACACCGCCAATGCCGTGGAGCAGCTGCAGGCCGAGAACCGCCGGATCCTCGCCCTTCGGAAGTCCCTGCTGGAAAAGAACGGCTACCCCGAGGACTATTGCAAGCCCCATTATCAATGCAACACCTGCTGCGACAGCGGCTACGTTGGCATCAAGATGTGCGCCTGCATGCGTCGCCGCATCATTGAAGCCGGCATGGAATCCTCCGGTCTCGGCGGTCTCCTGAAAAAGCAGACCTTCGACAATTTCTCGCTGGACTACTATCGCTCCGGCGCCGAGGAGTACGCCCGCATGGAGCATAACTACAACACCGTGCGCGCCTTTGCCGAGGGCTTCGAGCTTCAGGGCAACGAGCATCCCGAAAGCCTGCTCTTTCTGGGCGGCACGGGGCTGGGCAAAACGCATCTCTCCACCGCCGTGGCAGGAACGGTGCTGGAAAAGGGCTACGACGTGTTCTACAACAGCGCCGTGGGCATGATCTCGGATTTCGAGGCCAAGAGATTCGGCACGGCCGTGGCTATGGGCGACGCCGACAACACCGAGCGCTATATCTCCTGCGACCTCCTCATTCTGGACGATCTGGGCACCGAGGTAGTCAACCAGTTCACCCAGTCCACCCTCTACTACATCCTCAACACCCGTCTCAATCTCAACCGCCCCACGGTGATCAGCACCAATCTGGGCGCCGCCGATCTGAGAAAGACCTATTCCGACCGCATCACCAGCCGCCTCATGGGCGAATTCCGCGTGATCCCCTTCTACGGCACCGACGTCCGCCGCCAAAAATTAAATTCCTGATCCCGACAAAAAGCGCGAACCCTCCGCAAGCACCGACATAAACTGATAGCAGAAGGGGCTTCCCCTTCCAAATTCATCCTCGGAGGCTTGTTATGAACAACTGCTTTTGCAATCTCATTGAGAACAACTGGATCTGGCTGCTCATCATCGCCGCGCTGATCTTCTGCTGCGGCTGCAACTGAACCAAAGGCTCGATCGGGCGGGGACTCCTCGGAGTCCCCGCCTTGGCTTTTGCCGATAGGAGTCCCCCTCCCCCCGTCTGCAAAAAATTCGCGCAAATTCTCTCCGCCCACTGCATAAAATTATGAAAAACCGCTTGACATTTCCATCGGAAAGTGCTATACTTTATCGGTTGCGAGATCGTCTCGCCATACTATTATAGAAAAGGATATATAACCATGACATCAACCGCACAGATCCTGCTGAGCCTTTCCGTGGCCCTGCTTTCGGGACTTCTGCTTTCCCGCTTGGCAAAGCTGGTTCATCTCCCCGCCGTGACCGCCTATCTCGTGGCGGGTGTTCTGATCGGCCCCTTTCTGCTGGGCCGCCTCGGCGTTCCCGGTCTCGGCATCACCCACAGCCAGCTGGAGGGCTTTGGCATCATCGCCGACCTTGCACTCGGCTTCATCGCCTTTTCCATGGGCAATGAGTTCCGTTTGGCTCAGCTGAAGGCCATCGGACGGCAAGCCACCGTGATCGGCATCTTTCAGGCCGTGTTCACCACCATGATCGTGGACGCCGCGCTGATCGGCCTGCATTTCCTCATGCCCGAAAAATTCCCCATCTCGGCCGCTATCGTGCTTGGCGCCGTGGCCACCGCCACCGCTCCCGCCGCCACGCTGATGGTGGTGAAGCAGTATAAGGCAAAGGGCCCTCTGACCGAGATCCTGCTTCCCGTGGTTGCCTTGGACGATGCCGTTGGTCTGGTGGTGTTCGCCATTTCCTTCGGTATTGCAAAATCGCTGGGCACGGGCCACGTGGATCCCGTTTCCATCATTCTCGAGCCCATCCTTGAGGTGGTGCTTTCCCTGCTCCTCGGCTTCCTGATGGGCCAGCTCTTCACGCTCTGCGAGCAGTTCTTCCACTCCCGCTCCAAGAGAATGGCCGTTTCGGTCACCTTCGTGATGGCAACGGTGGCGATCTCCTGCCTGAAATTTGAGCTGGGCGGCGTGCACATCGGCTTCTCCTCGCTTCTGGCCTGCATGATGCTTGGAACCGTGTTCTGCAACGAATGCGACGTTTCCGAGGAGCTGATGGACAGAGCCGACCGCTGGACGGCCCCCATCCTCATCCTCTTCTTTGTGATCAGCGGCGCCGAGCTGGAGCTTTCGGTGTTTGCCGATGCCGCCGTGGTGGTGATCGGTCTTGCCTACATCGCCTCCCGTTCCATCGGAAAATATTTCGGCGCAGGCATCAGCTCCCGCGCCACCCACTGCGATCCCAACATCGTGAAATACCTCGGCATCACGCTTCTGCCGCAGGCAGGCGTGGCGCTCGGCATGGCCATCAAGGCCATCGAGCTTGGGCCTGAGGGTGCCGTGGTTCGCAACATCACCCTCTTTGCCGTTCTGATCTACGAGCTGGTGGGCCCCTTCCTCACCAAGATCGCTCTCACCCGTGCGGGCGACATCAAGAGCGAGGGCAAGACCAGTGCCAGAGAGGCCGCCAAGCAGGCGATCCGATCCAAGCAGGCATAACGGATTTCCGTTTTTTAAAAAAGGCAGAGAATGCAAAAGCATTCTCTGCCTTTCTCATTGGCAGGGCCGACACCTGATGAGAGCCTCACGGCATCAGCGCAACAGCGTGACCAGCGAGGCAATGAGAAACACCAGCAGCACAGGGATCACCGTTGGCGTGAGAAGCACCTGCAGGATGCGGCGGGGATAGTCCGCGGGCCGCAGAGGGGGGGATGCAGGCGTGAGCGCCTCGGC
>JAZRCQ010000144.1:0-3709 GCA_045659845.1 Eubacteriales bacterium | reverse complement strand
CGTTTTGCGTGAGCTTTGTCGCCCCGGGCTCACGCTTCGGGAGGCAGGCGAGGCTGTCAGTGAGCTTTGCCGAGGGCAACGGGTGGAGTATCTCACGGCCTCCCCCGATCTTTGGAACCGCCGACAGGACACCGGAAGGAGTGGCTTCGAGGTGATGCAGGCGGTTCCCGGAATGCCCCCTATGGCCGCCGCTGATAACCGACGCGTCCCCGGTTGGCGCATTCTTCGGGACTTTCTCAATCCCGCAGGAGACGGCCCGCGCCTGCGGATCTCCGCCGCCTGCAAAACGCTCATTGATTCCCTCCCCGCCCTGCTTTGCTCCTCGGAGCATCCCGAGGATGCTGCGGACGAGCCCCACGCCGTTACCCATGCGCCCGAGGCTCTTCGCTACGCGGTGATGAGTCGATTCGCCAATTATTCCCCCGCCGATCTCCCCGATCGGAATTTTCGGTTCCCCTCATCCACGCGGTCACATCCGCTGTTTTCCTGAAGGGGCCGCCAAATCAAAATCCGCCGCTTTTCCGCTCCGTGCAGCGGCGGATGGAAAGGAGTTATCATTATTATGTCCACCACACCCACACAATCCGATTCCTTTTCGGAAAGGATCTCGGTTTCTCGCTTTGGCGGCACCGTCAGCCGACGGCTGGTGAGCAACAGTAGGGCCGCCGTCATTCGGAATTTCCGCATCCGCTCCGACGGTGCTTTGGAGAAGCGATGCGGCTTTGAAACGGTGTTTCAGATGAAGGGCCCCGTTCGTGGTGTTTGGATCGGCGAGGTTGGCGGTAGTGCTTACCGCTTCTACGTTGGCGGCAACACGGTCTACCGTCAAGGCCCCAACGACGGAACGCTCACAGCCGTTTATTATCTCCCCGGCTCTCTGGGACGAGCCTACTTCGCCTACCTCGACTCCGAGCTTTATCTCTTCGCCTCCGGCACCGTGCTTCGGTTTCTCCCCGCGCTGGACACCTTCAGTGCCACCGAGGGCTACGTCCCTCTCTACGGCAAAAACTGGAATCCGACTCAGCTCGGAAGGGTGAATGAATCGAGAAACATGATCAACAACCATCTGCGCGTGCATTATCTCAACACCGGCGCAGCAACCACCTTTCGACTCCCCTTTTCCGCGCAGAAGATCGATCGCCTCACCATTGACGGCAAGACCACCACAGCCTACTCCCACACCGCCGGCGGCTCCACCTTCAGCATTTCTGCCGCAGACGCCGCAGGACGAGAGGTGGAGGTGGCCTTCGAGGCTGAAGCGCTCTTCGATCCTAGGGAAAGCACGCTGAGCGGCTGTGCCGTTTCGGTTTATCGGGATAGCCTGCGCGAGGCCGTTATGCTCTACGGCGCAACCGTCTCCCCTCATGCGGTGTTCGTTTCTCACCACGTGACCGAGGAAATGCACGCGGCATCGGCGCTCGTTTACCAGTCGCTCTCCTCTCCGCTTTATCTGCCGGAGGCCAATCGATTGATCGCGGGAAGCACACAGCGCCCCGTTCGCGCGCTTTGTCAGATCGAGGATCGGATGCTGGCCATGAACGAGCTTTCCACCTGGAGCATCACCTACGATGCCGATTCTGATTTTCCGCGCATCGCCCTTCTGAACTCCGGAGTTGGCTGTCTGCCTCGCGGCGGAGCCACCGTTTGCCATGATCAGGTGGCCACCGTGTATCCCGGCGGCGTCAGCTTCATCAATTTCCGCCCCGAAACCATCGGCATCGGCGCGGCCGCCCTTGTTTCAGAGGACATCGCCGAATCGCTCGACTATGCCCTTCTGCAGAATGCGACGGTCTTCTACAATCGGCGCACGGAGGAGCTTTGGCTACGGGATCCCTCGGATATTCGGGGAACCGTTTGGATCTATGACATCGCAAGAAATCGATGGTTCAGCTATTTGCACGTCCCTGCAAATGAATTCTTTGAGCGCGACGGCGAAACCTGGTTCTCCACCGACGACGGCAGGATCTGCCGCTTCAACGAGAATCGATTCGACGACGATGAAAGCCCCATCGAGGCAATCTACGAAAGCCAGTTCTTCTGCTTCGACAGCACCGCCTCTCCCAAGCGCACCCTGCTGGCCTCGATCTGTGCCGAAACGGGTGAAGCCCCTCTTCTTTTCACCGTTGAGACCGATCGCGAGCAAAGAACCACCGAGCTTTGCGCAGAAAATCCGGATGCCCCTGCCATCTTCAATCGCAGATTTTCCTCGGGAAGATTCCATTTCCTGCGCTACACCCTGAAAAGCACCGCCGCAGAATTTTGCAGGATCCACTTTTTATATTTTGATGCAAGAAACTAATGCAAGGAGGTTTTTATCTGCATGAAGGCAGAACCAATCACTCTTGCCTGGCAGCTTTACGAGGCAGGCAAGGAACACAAAAGGCGCACGGGGCTCTATGAGACCGTGCGCCGGAATGAACGCTTTTATCGCGGCGATCAATGGTCGGGCAGCACCGAGCTGCTTCCCAAGCCCGTGTTCAATCTCATTCGCCGCATCGTGGATCATCTGATCGGCTCCATCACCCCGGGGGAGCCCGTGATCCGCTACACCGACGACCGCCTCCCCTTTCTGGATACGGCCGAGCTTCGCGAGCGGGTGAGCGACGGAATCTCTCTTTTGAATCGCCACGCCGCCTATCGCTGGGATCGGAACCGCATGTCGGAGCTGACGCAGCGTGCTCTTCTGGATGCCGCCATCTCGGGCGACGGTATCTTCTATTGCTGGTGGGATGATTCCTGCAATTGCGGACAGCCCTTTTGCGGCGATATCCGCACCGATCTTATCCGAAACACCGCCTTTTTCCCGGCCGATCCCAATTCCACCGACGTGCAATCGCAGGAATATCTGATCCTTTCGGGAAGAGCCTCCGTGGCTTCCCTGCGCGCCGAGGCCATTGAGGCGGGAATGTTGCCCAAGGAGGCCGAGAAGATCCTCCCCGATAACGACGTGGATGCCGCCGATCTCTCCTCCGAGGCCGACGGCAAGGCCACCTATCTGCTTCATTTCTATCGCAGAAACGGCGAGGTGGTGTTTGAAAAGTCCACGAAAACCCATCTGATCCGTGCTTCGGAAACCGGCATGCGCCACTATCCCGTGGCATATTTCAATTGGTTTCCCGCGCAGAATTCCTGCCACGGCGCGTCTCCTGTGAGCGAGCTGGTTCCCAATCAGCAGTATGTCAACTCCGCCTACGCCATGGCCATGAAGCACATGAGCGACACCGCATTTTCCAAGGTGGTCTACGATCAATCCAGAATCCCCGAATGGACCAACGAGGTTGGTCAGGCCATCGCGGCCATGGGGGGAGGAAACGTGGCCGATGCGGTTTCGGTGGTTGGCGTTGGGCAGCTGCAGGACAACTATCTGGAGCTGATCGACAGCGTAGTGGAGCAATCCAAAAATATGATGGGTGCCACGGAATCCGCCGTTGGCGAGGGGAAGGCCCACAACACAAGCGCCATCCTCGCCCTGCAATCGGCCTCCCGCACGATTCTGCGGCAGGTGGAGTCCCGTCTCGACCGTTGCCTTGGGGAGCTGGCATCCATCTGGGCCGATATGCTCTGCGCCTATTCGCACCCCGAGCGTTTGATCCCCGTGATCGGCGAGGACGGTGCGGCAACCGCCCGCAGCATCGATTATCCCCTGCTTCGCCGTGAGCTTCTTCATGCCACCGCAGAAACGGGACGGCTAAATCAGTTCACCCCTGCG
>JAZRCQ010000143.1:0-13694 GCA_045659845.1 Eubacteriales bacterium | reverse complement strand
TTCTCTTTCTTTATTTTGCTTCGATCAGATCTCTGGCGATGGCCGCATAGAGTCCCTCGGCGTAGTGCGCAAAGCCCGCATCGTTGGGATGCAGGGTGCGATCCTCAAAGTAGGCGCTCAGATGCGGCACAAAGCTCTCGGCATCCACCACGCAAACGTTCTCCAGTCCCTCGCAGTAGGTGTGGATCCTCTGCCGCAGGCAGCTGAGCGGTGCGCCGTAGGGCGTGGTATCGCGCTCACTGTTCGAGCGCCAGATGGGCGTGATCGCATAGATGCGGGAGGTGGGATACTTTTCGGAAAGTCCGCGATAGAAGGCGCGGCAGGCTTCCTCAACCACCTCGGCCGTGTGATGACACCAATCGTTGGTGCCGTAGGCCACGGTGATATAGTCGGGAGCATCCTCCTCGGGCTCGTTCAGCATACGAACGTTGAATTTATCCCCCGCGATGCCCTTGTTGATCAGATCGGCATCCAGCATCCGCGCCAGACGCTCGGTGTAGCTGGCGGAGGGCTGAGAGGCATCGTAGCCGTGGGTGATGGAATCCCCGTAGGCGATCAGCGTGTGACGGCGATTCAGAGGCGTGGGCGCCTCCTCGCAGTTCAGCTCCACGTCACAAACGTCCAAACGGCGGCTCCAAGGGAAATAGACCTCCACGCGCTTTTTTCCGTTTCCGAGGGCAAACTCCATTTTTCCCTCGGTGAACACGTCGGTGGCCATGCTCGTTTGACGAACCAGCGCTCCGTTGATCCACAGATCGATGCCGAAATTCAAACGGCCCGAGCCGGGAAGATTCCGATACCGGAAGGAAAGCTTCGTTGCCTCAGTTTCAAAGGCGAAGCGCACGCCCGCCGTGGATTGGCTTCGGAAGGAGACCACCTCATCGTCGGCATGGGCACGCTCCTGACCTTCGGTGAAGCGGGAAAACCACAGCCAGCCATCCTTTTCGATCACACGGGCAGCACCCTTGGTGATGCCCTTCACTTGATCATAGCTCAGAATCATACCGAAGCCTCCGTTTGTGTTCTCACGCGGCGCAGGGTGGCGCGAACCGCGCCCTTGCCCGCCATCAATTCATTCAATCTTGCCAGCACCTTCTCGCTCAGACCAACCTTCGTCAGATCCACGCCGAAGATGCGCTCGTTCTGCAGAAGAGGCAGAACCTCCTCGGCCGCAGGAGCCTCGCCGAGCTTCCAATTCTTCACGCAAGCCTTCATCTCCTCCAGCATAGGATCGGGAGAGATCTCAAAGCTCTCGCCCGCATCGTTCACGCCCAGCAGATAGCGGAGCCAGCCGGCAAACACCAGCGGGATCCATTCCAAGGAGGCGGGATCCAGCTCTGCCGATGCGGCATAGGCCTTCACCGTTTCGCCGAAGCGGATGGCCAGCTTCTGAGAGGTGTCGGTGGCGATTCTCTGCGGCGTGTCGGGCATAAAGGGATTGGGCAGGCGCTTCTCCACCACCGTGTCGATGAATTCCTTGGGATCCAGCACGCCGGGATGCGTCACCACGGGGAGTCCTTCCTTATAGCCAATGGCCTGCACCATTGCCAGAAGCTCCTCGTCCTTCATTTCCTCGGAGATCTTCTGATGGCCGAGGATGCAGCCAAAGATAGCCAACGCCGTGTGAAGCGGATTGAGGCAGGTGCAAACCTTCATGCGCTCCACGCGCTCCACCGTCTCCCTGCTCGTGAAGAGCAGGCCTGCCTGCTCCAGCACGGCAGGACGGCCGTTGGGGAAATCGTCCTCGATCACCAGATATTCCGTTTCCTCCGCATTCACGAAGGGGGCAACGTAGGTGTTCTTGGAGGTGACCACCGAGCCCGTTTCCTCCAGACCGTCGGCGCGGAGCATCTCCTCCACGGCGGCATCGGGACGGGGGGTGATCTTATCGATCATGGTCCAGGGGAAGGACACCTTCGCCTGCAGGTAGGCCACAAAGCCCTCCTTGGCAAGTCCCTTCTTCTCCCAGCCCTCGGCAACGGTGAGCACCGCCGCCTTCAGCTTGTCTCCGTTGTGGGAGCAGTTATCCATGCTCACCATGGCGATGGGCGTGCCGCCCGCCAGATAGCGCGCGTGCAGAAGCGCCGTCACCTTGCCCATATAGCTGGTGGCCGCCTCGGGCGCTCTTTCCAGATCCGCCGCAATGGCAGGCAGGAGCGCTCCCGCACCGTCTGCTACGGCATAGCCCTTTTCAGTGATGGTGAAGGAGGTCATCTGCAGGGATGCAGAGGCAAAGATCTCCCGCAGGCGCTTGATATCCGCCTCCGCGGTCGGATCCAATGCCAATGATTCCACCACACTTCCAACCACCGTTTTTTCCACACTGCCATCGGCCTTCAGCGTGACCAGCACGTGAAGATCGTCGTGAGGACGGTTCATCTTCTCAACGATCTCGGGATCGTAGCCCTCAGCCACGATAAGACCGCGATCGAGAAGTCCTTGATTCAAAAGGCGCTGAACGGCGTTTGCCTGAAAGGCGCGGAAGAGGTTTCCGCCGCCGAAATGCACCCAAAAGGGAGCCTCAACGGTGTTTTTCTTCACCTGCGCCCGATCAAAAAGCGGAAGCGCGTAGCCCTTATTTTCCCATTGCCCGCGATCCTGCAGGCCCTGCTCGCTGATTCTCATTTGATGCGATCCTCTTTCTCAATGGCCTCCCAGAGTCCCTGCAGGTAGCAGGCTCCGAGGGCTCTGTCGTAAAGGCCGTAGCCGGGCATTGCCACCTCGTCCCAGATCATTCTGCCATGGTCGGGACGAATGGGGCCGGTGAAGCCAATGTCGTAAAGCGCGCGCATGATGGCGTGCATATCGAAGGTGCCGTCCGAGGAAAGGTGAGCCGACTCCTCAAAGTTGGTTTGCGAATGGAAGCGCAGGTTGCGGATATGCGCGAAATGGATTCTGCCCTTCAGCGAGCGGATCATATCGGGCAGATCGTTCTGCAGGTTGGTACCGTAGGAGCCCGTGCAGAAGGTGACGCCGTTGTGGGGATTGTCCACGCCCTTCATCATGCGCAGGATATTCTCCTTGTTGATGATGATGCGGGGCAGGCCAAACACGCTCCAGGCGGGATCGTCGGGATGGATGGCCATGTTGATATCATACTTATCGCAGGTGGGCATGATCCTTCTCAGGAAATAGAAGAGGTTCTCGAAGAGCTTCTCGTCGTCGATATCGCGATACAATTCAAACAGCTCCTTCACCCTTGCCATGCGCTCAGGCTCCCAGCCGGGCATCACCGAGCCATTCATATCGCCCGCGATGGAGGAGAACATCTCCTCGGGGTTGATGCTGTCCACAGCCTCCTGCGTGTAGGCCAGAACGGTGGAGCCGTCCTCGCGCATTCTCGCCAGCTCGGTTCTCGTCCAGTCGAACACGGGCATGAAGTTGTAGCACACCATATGGATGCCGGCCTTGCCCAGATTCTCCAGCGTTTCAATATAGTTATCGATATAATGATCTCTCAGGGGGCCTCCCGTTTTGATCTCATCATGCACGTTCACGCTCTCGATGCCCGCCACGTGCAGGCCTGCAGCCTCCACCTCGCGGATCATCTCTGCAATTCGTTCGCTGCTCCAGACCTCGCCGGGGGTGGTGTCATAGAGGGTGGTGATCACGCCCTTCACGCCGGGGATCTGTCGGATCTGCTTCAAGGTGACGGTGTCGAATTTCGAGCCGTACCATCTCAACGTCATTTCCATAAAAATAACTCCTTTCATTCCTTGCGGGGATTTCTGCTCTCATTATAGCATAGTCCGCCTATTTCGTCAACCATACTTAAAAAAACGGGTAAAAACCGCAATGCACAATGGCAAGATTTGCAATGTTTTTGAAAAAAGAGGCCGCGCGCAGACAGCACTGCGGCGACCTCTCAAAGATCATTTTGCGTAATCGGTGGCGCGAGTCTCGCGGATCAGATTCAGCTTGATCTGACCGGGATAGCGGACCTCCTCCTCGATCTTCTTCGCCATTTCTCTGGCGATCAGCTTCATATCATCGTCGGAGACCAGCTCGGGCTTCACCATCACGCGGATCTCGCGGCCTGCCTGAATGGCAAACGCCTTATCCACGCCGCGGAAGCTAACGGCAAGCTCCTCCAGCTTCTGGAGACGCTTGATGTAGTTCTCCATATCCTCGCGGCGGGCACCGGGACGGGCTGCGGAAACCGCATCGGCCGCCTGCACCAGCACGGCAATGAGGGTGCGGGGCTCCACGTCGTTGTGGTGCGCCTCAATGGCATGAACCACCTCGTTGTTTTCCTTATACTTCTTCACCGCATTCACGCCAAGCTCCACGTGAGAGCCCTCGGCGTCCTGCGGGAATGCCTTACCGATATCGTGCAGAAGTCCTGCGCGGCGAGCCAGCGTGCCGTCCAAACCAAGCTCCTCTGCCATCATGCCTGCCAACCAGGACACCTCGATGGAGTGCTTGAGCACGTTCTGACCGTAGCTGGTGCGGTAGCGGAGACGTCCCAGGAGCTTGACCAGCTCGGGATGCACGCCGTGAACACCCGTTTCAAAGGTGGAGCGCTCGCCCGCCTGCTTGATCACGGAATCCACTTCTTTTCTGGCCTTCTCCACCATCTCCTCGATTCTTGCGGGATGGATGCGGCCATCGGAGATCAGCTTCTCCAGAGCCAATCTGGCCACCTCGCGGCGAACGGGATCAAAGCCGGAGATCGTGATGGCCTCGGGCGTGTCGTCGATGATCAGCTCCACGCCGGTGAGGGTTTCCAGCTTCTGAATGTTTCTTCCCTCGCGGCCAATGATGCGTCCCTTCATCTCCTCGCTGGGCAGAGTCACCACGGAAATGGTGGCCTCGGCAACGTGGTCGGCGGCGCATCTCTGAATGGCCAGCGTGAGCAGGTCTCTTGCCTTTGCCTCGGATTCCTCCTTGAACTGTGCCTCCAGCTCGTCCAGCTTCTGCGCCATTTCATGACGGGTTTCCGATTCGACGCGAGCCAGCAGCTCGTTCTTGGCCTCCTCGGCCGTGTAGCCGGAGATCTCCTCCAAGCGAGCCACGTGCTTTTCAAGGATCTCCTCGGTTTGCGCCTTCAGCTCGTCCTGCTGGCGCATTTTTTCGTCCAGCTGCTCGCTCTTGCGCTCTGCGGTTTCGATCTTCTTATCCAGATTTTCTTCCTTCTGGCTGAGGCGGCGCTCCTGTCTGGAAACCTCCGCGCGGCGCTCCTTCAGCTCCCGCTCGGCCTCGTTTCTCAGGCGAAGAACCTCTTCCTTTGCTTCGAGGACCATATCCTTTTTGCGGGATTCGCCCTCCTTGCCTGCCGCCTCCAGGATGCGCTTGGCCTCCTCCTCGGCGGTGGTGATCTTTTCCTTGCCGCTCTTGATGCGCGCGCGTCTGATCAGCGATTGGATCGCCCAGAAGATCAGAATTCCGCCCGCCGCACCTGCGACTGCGTACAAAGCTTCAAAAATAGTAAACACCTCCTTGTGCTTGAAAATGGGTTGTTGGTTTGCGATGTATGAAAAATTAAAAAACAATTATGCATCATACCTTATTATTATACACAATATTTCACCGCTTGTCAAGACCTTTGACCTCCTTTTCCCGATTTCCTCGCAATTTTCGGATGACAAAAGGGGTGCCGGGCGGGGCTTGCGCGGCTCGGCAGCCTGAATTTTATTTCACTTTTTTGAGTCTCCAGATCCTCTGGGCATACTCCTCGATGGAGCGGTCGGCGGCGAACTGTCCTGCCGCCGCAATGTTGAGCAGGGACATTCTGTTCCACTTCTCCTTATCCTGATACTCGCGGATCATCCGCTCGTGCGTGAGGCGGTAGGACTCGAAATCCGCCAAACACATATAGGGATCGGCAATGCCGTGGCCGTTGAGCAGATAGGATGCGATATCGGCAAAGGATTCGCCTGCGAAGCCCACGCTGAGATAATTCACGATGCGGGCCAGCTTTTCATTGGAGGTGTAGTATGCGGAGGAGCGATAGCCTGCCAGCCAGAGCTGCTCCACCTCCTCGGCTGTGAGACCGAAGATGAACATATTCTCCTTGCCTGCGGCCTCCTGCATCTCCACGTTTGCACCGTCCAGCGTGCCGATGGTGAGAGCGCCGTTGATCATCATCTTCATGCAGCCCGTGCCGCTGGCCTCCTTGCCTGCCAGAGAGATCTGCTCGCTGATCTCCGCAGAGGGAATGAGAGCCTCGGCCATGCTCACGCAATAGTTCTCCAGGAACACCAGATGCAGCTTCTCCGCAATGCGGGGATTCTGCTCGATATCGCGGCTGATCATGCAGAGCAGCTTGATGATGCGCTTGGCCATGGCATAGCCGGGGGCGGCCTTGGCACCGAAAATGAAGGTTTGCGGCTGGATATCCAGATCGGGATTCTCCTTCAGATCCAGATAGAGGCCGATCACGTTCAAGGCGTTGAGCAGCTGACGCTTATACTCATGGAGACGCTTGATCTGCACGTCGTAGACCGAGTGCGTGTCGATCTTCTGCCCCGTCTTGCGATAAAGGATATCGGCAAAGCGGATCTTGTTTTCATGCTTGATGGCACGGAGGCGCTCCAGAACGGCCTTGTCATCGGCAAACTTGGCCAGCTCGGAAAGCTCCTCGGGGCGGTGACGGTAGCCATCGCCGATGCACTCCGAGATCAGCCCGGCCAGCTTGGGATTGGAATAGCAGAGCCAGCGACGGTGCGCAATGCCGTTGGTCACGTTGCAGAAGCGCTCGGGATACATATTGTAGAAATCCTTGAAAACGGTGTCAACGAGGATCTGAGAATGAAGCTTTGATACACCATTGATATGATGCGAGCCGATAACAGCAAGGTTAGCCATACGAACGGAACCGTTGCAAAGAACGCTCATATTGGTGATCTTCTGCCAGTTGCCGGGGAATCTGTTCCAAGCCTCGCGGCAGAAGCGCTCGTTGATCTCCTTGATGATCGAATGGATACGGGGCAGACGGAAGGAGAAGAGACTCTCGTTCCATGTTTCAAGTGCCTCGGGCATTACCGTGTGGTTGGTGTAGGACATCGTGCGGGTGGTGATATCCCAAGCCTGATCCCAGGAGAAGCAATAATCATCGATAAGGATTCTCATAAGCTCGGGCACGCAGAGCGCGGGATGAGTATCGTTGATATGAATAGCAACCTTATCGGCAAGATTATCAAGTCTGCCGTAGACCGCCATATGATCGCGGATAATGCTCTGGATCGATGCCGAGCAGAGGAAATACTGCTGTGTCAGACGGAGGAGCTTACCCTCGGTGTGGTTATCTGAAGGATAGAGTACCTTCGAAATGATCTCCGCGGAATTCGATTCTTCAACCGCGCGTGTGTACTGTCCCTGAGTGAACAGTCCCATATTGAAGGTGCGAACGTCGCGTGCCTTCCAAAGTCGCAGACGGTTTACAGCCTCGCTGTCGCCGCCCGAGATCATCATATCGTAAGGAACGGCTTCAACGTCCTCTGTGTCCTCATAAAGGATCTCAAGCTTGCCATCTCTCCATTCCTCACGGATTCTGCCGCCGAGACGGACTGTAAATACGCGGTCGGTTCTCGGAACGAGCCAAACCTCGCCGCCGGGGAGCCAATCATCGGGGAGCTCGATCTGCAAGCCGTCAACGATCTTCTGCTTGAAAAGGCCGTATTCGTAGCAGATAGAAAATCCGGTTGCGGGATAATCAAGAGACGTCAGCGAGTCCATAAAACACGCCGCGAGTCTTCCAAGACCGCCGTTGCCGAGTCCGGCATCGGGCTCACACTCATAAAGGTCATCAAGGGCAACACCCATTCCTTTGAGCGCGCTCTTGTACTCATCCGAAAGTCCGAGGTTACAAAGATTGGTCTTGAGAGATCTACCAAGCAGAAATTCCATGCACATATAATATACGCGCTTTCCGCCCTCTTTGTTGGTTCTCGCCTTGAATTCGGAACGCTTTTCGGCAAGAATGTCCTTGACCGTCCATACTACCGCCTTATACATCTGTTCGCGAGACGCATCGGCGGCGGTGGTGCCGAAGAGTCTGGATAATTTTTGTTCGATATTTGCTTTAACTTCCTGTGCGTTAGGGGTGAAATTCACTTTTACTTCCTCCGGTAATGCTCTCCTGTATATCACTGCAGATTTGCGTAGAGATCGATATATTTATCTGCGGATGCCGCCCAGGAGAAATCGACTGTCATAATCTTTTCGACAAATGCTTTTCTCTTTTCGCCGTTTTTCCAAAGCGCCACGGCGGCAAGTGTGCGCTCGTAAAGCTCACCCGCGGTGTATCCCGCAAAGGTAAAGCCGTTTCCGTGCATTTCGCCTTCCGAATCCTCCCAATAGGGCAGAATGGAATCGGCAAGACCTCCCGTTTCACGGACAACGGGAATTGCGCCATATCGCGAAGCGATCATCTGCGAAAGTCCGCAGGGCTCGCTCTTTGAGGGCATCATAAAGATGTCTGCGGCGGCGTAGATCTTCTTTGAAAGATCGCGGTCATAGGTGATGAGTGCGCGAACGCGCTCGGGATATTCAGCCTCAAGTGTCTTGAAGAATTCCTCATATCTCGCCTCGCCCTTGCCGAGAACAACGAGCTGTGCTCCGCTCTGGTCAAGAATTCCGCGCATAGCTTCGGCAACGATGTCAAGTCCCTTGTGTGAAGCCAAACGGGTGATGAGTGCGATGACGGGAGTTCCCTTCTCATCAGCAAGATTAAGGTCTGCGCGGAGTGCCGAGCGACAGGCATCCTTGCCTCCGCGACGCTTTGCGCTGTAACGCTTAACAAGCACGGGGTCTGTCCAGGGGTTATAATACGAGTAATCGATACCGTTAAGAATACCCGAAACCTTCGAAGCATTCGCGCGGAGGATGTGATAAAGTCCGTGCGAATATTCGGGGGACATGATCTCGTCGGCATATCTGGGGCTGACGGTTGTGACAGCCTCAGCACACTCGATCGCACCCTTCATAAGGTTGATGCAATCACCGTATTCAACGACCTTGCGATCTTCCTCGGAAAGTGCAAATACGTCGCCGAGAATGTAGAAATCGTATTTACCCTGATATTCGATGTTATGAATGGTGAAGACACGGCGGATGCTTGCGTATCTTTCATCATTGGCATACTTCTGACGGAGATAGATCACCGAAAGAGCCGCCTGCCAATCGTGCGCATGCAGAATGTCGGGGAAAAATCCGATCCGCGGGAGCATTTCGAGCACCGCAGTGCAGAAGAATGCATATCTTTCGCCATCGTCGAATTGACCGTAAAGGCTCTCGCGGGCGAAATAATATTCGTTGTCGATAAAGTAGTAGGTTACTTTATCCTTTATAAGGCTGTAAACGCCGCAATACTGCTTACGCCAAGCAAGGTACGCGTCAAATTCAGCCTCTTTTTTCATTTCGGCGCGGTATTTCTCGCCAACGGCGGAATAAAGCGGCATAACAACTCGAACATCCGCTCCCTTAGCAGCAAGAGCCGTGGGGAGCGAGCCGAGAACATCGCCAAGTCCGCCCGTAGCCGCAAAAGGCATAACCTCCGCGCCTACGAAAAGAATACTTTTTTTCATATTTTCAGGTCCTTTTTTCTAAATATTAAACCATAATACCTTTTCCGATATAGAAAGGCATAGATTCGTGACCAGACAGGTTGCGTCCGTCGCGGATAACGGTATTTTTATCGGTGATGACACAGTTAAGGGTTACGTTCTCACCAACGTAGGTATCCTGAAGGAGTATCGAATTGCGGACAACGGTACCCTTGCCGACCTTTACACCTCTGAATACCACGCAGTTTTCAACCTCGCCCTCGATCACGCAGCCATCGGCAACAATCGAATTCGACACCTTTGCATCCGAAGAATACGATGTGGGAGCGGAGTTACGAACCTTGGTGAATACCGGTCTATCCTGAGTTTCAAAGAGCTCTTCTCTGACCTCGGAGTCAAGAAGCTTCATAGAAGTCTCAAAATATCCGGGAAGATTGTTGATAAGCGAATAGAAACCGTCGAAGCGGTAAGCACGGAAATCAGCCTTGCCAACGTTCTTTGCGATTATGTCGCGGAAGAAGGAGGTATAGCCGTGAGCCGCTGCATCGTTGAGCACGGTGATGAGGTAACGGCGGGTGATTACCATAATGTTGGTGCTTACGTTAAACGCGCCCTTAACATCCGAGCTGTATTCAGCTGCATCGATGATCTTGTCGTTTTCATCAAGAACAAGAACCGAATGGCGCTCGGCATTATAATTGTCGCTTGTAACTCTCTTGGTAACAACTGTGATATCCGCACCGGTCTCCTCGTGGCGTTCAAGAACCTTGGAAAGATCGATATTGCAGATAGTATCGCAGTCTGAAAGCACGATAACATCCTCGGTACATCTCGAAATGAAATTGGTTACTCCAAGAAGAGCCTCAAGACGAGTGGTGTAAAGCGAATTTGTTGCTTTTGCATCATATGCGGTGATGAAAGGAGGAAGGATCTTGATACCGCCCGAACGGCGAGCCAGATCCCAGTCCTTACCCGTTCCGATATGGTCGAGAAGCGACTGATAGTTATAATGAGTGATAATACCGACCTTGGAAATTCCCGAATTTACCATATTGGAAAGGGGAAAATCGATCAGTCTGTATCTACCGCCGAAGGGTACGCTTGCCATCGTGCGCAGACGGGTAAGCTCGGGCAAACATTCATCGTGTATGTTCGAAAAAATAAGTCCTGCTGCTGTCATATCGTTTTCCTCCTGTTATTCTGGATTTACCATAGCGCCGGGCTCAATAACGGCACCATCTTCAACCTTGATATCCGCACCGATAACGGCGATCTCGCCGCCCTTCGGTCCGCCTACCTTGGCATTCTTACCAATATTTACGCGAGCATCGATGATGGAATACTCAACGGTTGCACCCTCGCCGATAGTTACGTCTTCCATAATTACCGAGTCGATTACCGATGCACCCTCGCAAACGGTTACACCGGGGCCAAGAACAGATCCGCGAACAGTGCCGTAGATCTTGCATCCTTCGGTGATGGTGGAGTTATCTACCACACCCTTTTCGCCTACGTACTGAGGTGCGCGGGCAAAATGGCGGGCGTAGATTCGCCATTTTTCATCATTGAGATCAAGTGTGGGCTTGGAACCGATCATATCCATATTCGCCTCCCAAAGAGAGGAAATGGTTCCAACATCCTTCCAATAGCCCTGGAAGGAGTATGCATAAAGCTTCTCACCTGCCGCAAGCATATTGGGAATGATATTCTTACCGAAGTCCTTGCTCGAGTTTTCGTCTGCCTCGTCGGCGATAAGATATTCGGCAAGCTTTTTCTTATTGAAGATATAAATACCCATAGAAGCGCGGGTGGAATCGGGATTCTTCGGTTTTTCCGAGAACTTCCAGATCTTGCCGTCCTCGTATGCACTCATAATACCGAAGCGGCTTGCCTCCTCGAGGGGTACGTCGATGCAGGCAATGGTGCAATCTGCACCGCGGCGCTTGTGGAATGCAAGCATTGCGGCATAGTCCATCTTGTAGATATGGTCGCCCGAAAGAATGAGAACGTAATCGGGATCATACTGATCAATGAACTGAAGATTCTGATAAATGGCATTTGCGGTGCCCTTATACCAGTCTGCCTTTTCCTTGCCCTGATAGGGGGGCAGGATCTTTACGCCGCCATAGGTACGGTCAAGGTCCCAGGGCAGGCCGTTGCCGATGTAATCGTTGAGAAGAAGGGGCTGATACTGCGTAAGCACACCAACGGTATCAATACCCGAGTTTACGCAGTTGGAAAGAGTAAAATCGATGATGCGGTATTTTCCGCCAAAGGAAACCGCAGGCTTTGCAAGACGGGTTGTCAGCGCGTAAAGACGGCTGCCCTGTCCGCCCGCAAGGAGCATGGCTACACATTCTTTTTTCTTGAACATTGCTTTTTGTTCCTCTCTTTATGATTTATATTAGATTTAGGTACTGCGCGTGATATTTGTTTTTCGAGTCTGAAAATATGAGCCGCATGCGGCGCAACTCTGACGGAGAGTGACTCTTCTCTGCCGTGCATGGCTATTTCTTCGCTTTGAAGAATCTCTTCGTGAACAACTCCTCCACCGCCGTATTCGAGGCGGTCGGATGAAAAAACTTCCTTCCATTCGCCGGGTATCGGCACGCCGAAGCGGTATTCGGGATAATAGATCGGGCTGAAATTGATAACGGCAACAAGTCTACCCTCTCCATCCGAGCGGGAGAAAACGATTATATTGCCATCGGCATTATCGGCGTCGATCCACTCGCATCCGTCCCAACCAAGATCTCGTTTCCATAATTCGGGGGATGAGAGATAGAGGTGGTTGAGATCTGCTGTGAAGCGATGGAACTTTTTATGCATATCATAGTCAAGCATAAACCACTCAAGGCTTTCTTCATACGCCCATTCACGGAATGGGGCGTACTCCGTTCCCATAAAGAGCAGTTTTTTGCCGGGATGCATCATCATCCAGCAAAGCCCTCCGCGAGCCCCTGCGAATTTATTCCAATAGTCGCCGGGGTGACGATCAAGATAGGACTTTTTGCCGTGAACGACCTCATCGTGCGAGATCGGCAGCATATACTTTTCGCCAAAGGAATAAAGAAGCGAAAAAGTGAGCTTGTCGTGGTGATATTTGCGGAAGATAGGCTCTGTTTCTGCATATGAAAGATTATCGTTCATCCATCCCATATTCCACTTATATGTGAATCCGAGAGCATCCTCGCCATTGCCCGTGATGTCTATCTGCGCAGCGGATTCCTCGGCTATCATCATCAGCGCGGGATATGCGCCCGCAAGATGAGCATTCAGCTTTTTGAAGAATGCGATCGCTTCAAGACAACGGTTGTCGCCATAGACGTTCGGGACCCATTCCTCGGGAGTTCTGTCATAATCAAGATAAAGCATCGAAGCAACCGCATCGACACGCAAGCCATCAATGTGGAAGACCTCCGCCCAATAGGTTGCATTTGAAACGAGGAAGGACTGCACCTCAGGGCGTCCGACGTCAAAACGTCGGGTACCCCACCCCGCGTGCTCAATGCGGTCGTAGCCCTGATATTCATAAAGCGGTTGTCCATCGAATTCGTAAAGTCCGTGCGCATCCTTGGGAAAATGCGCGGGTACCCAGTCAAGGATAATTCCTATCCCTGCACCGTGCGCGGCATCAACGAAAGCGCAAAAATCCTCAGGTGTGCCAAATCGCGACGTGGGGGCATAATATCCCGTCACTTGATATCCCCACGAGCCGTCAAAGGGGTGCTCTGCCACCGGCATAAGCTCAATGTGGGTATATCCCATCTGCTTGGCATAAGGGATCAGCTCGTCCGCAAGCTCCCGATAGGTATAATAGGACTCATCCTCGTGGCGCTTCCACGATCCGAGATGCACCTCGTAAACATTGATCGGTCGGTCATATTTTCTAGCTTCGGGCCGGAAGGACATCCATCCGCCGTCATTCCATTTATAGGAAAAAGCGCTGTGATCGATAACCGATGCGGTCGCGGGAGGCTTTTCGGCGGAAAGAGCATAGGGGTCAGCCTTCATCACTTCCCTGCCGTCGGCTGTACGGATGCGGTATTTATAGCAAGTACCGCGCGGCAAGATATCTGTGAATATCTCCCATATGCCGCCCTCGGTGATTCGAGTCAAGGGCAAGCCCGCACCCCACGAGTCAAAATCTCCGCAAAGGGAAACAGCCTGCGCATTGGGAGCCCAAAC
>JAZRCQ010000142.1:0-2191 GCA_045659845.1 Eubacteriales bacterium | reverse complement strand
CGTCTCTTGTTGTTCAATTTTCAAAGATCAGCGCCGCCTCAGTCGGCGACCTTGTTATTATACCACATTCTTTCTCGCTTGTCAATACCTTTTTCAAAGTTTTTAAAACTTTTTTGGTTTTTTCCATGCGATTCTGTTTGCGGCTGCCTCTCCGTTTCCGCAGAGTGCTTGCATATTATAGCACTTTCAGAAGCGTTTGTCAATAGGTTTTTTCTAATTTTTTCGTATTTTTTTCGTTTTTTTCCTTTTTCACAAAAGAAAAGGCGAAAAACGAGTTTTTTTGAACGTTTTTCGCCTATTTCGGCTCGTTCAGCCGTTTCAGATTTCGCGGCGTCCTTCGAGAGCTCGGAACAGCGTGATCTCATCCGCATATTCCAGATCCGCTCCAACAGGAACGCCATAGGCCAATCGGGTGACCTTCACCCCCAGCGGGATCAGCAGCTTGGAAAGATACATCGCCGTGGCCTCTCCCTCCACCGTTGGATTGGTGGCCACGATGACCTCCGCGATCTCCCCTTCCCCCACTCTCGCAAGCAGCTCCTTGATCTTGAGCTTATCGGGCGTGATCCCGTTCATCGGCGAGATCAATCCGTGAAGCACATGGTAGACACCTCTGTACTCCCGAACCTTCTCCATGGCCATTACAGCCTTGGCATCGGTGACCACGCAAACGGTGGAATGGTCTCTTCCGCCGTCGGCACACACCGAGCAAACATCGCGGTCGGTGAGATTCTGACAGATCGGGCACAGATGGATCCTCCTCTTAGCCTCCAGCACGGATGCCGCAAAGGCCTCCACCTCTTCCTCCTCCAGACTCAGTACGGAAAAAGCCATTCTCATGGCCGTTTTTCTGCCAACCCCCTCCAAGCGGCCGAATTGCTCTGCCAAGCGCTGAAGGGACTCGATATATTCCGCCATGAATTACATCAGGCCGGGGATCCCGGGAACACTGACCTGCCCCGTGATCCGATTGATCTCGCTGCTGTTGGTGTCCTCCACGCGTTTGATCGCTTCATTCACCGCCGCAACCAGAATGTCGGACAGCGTTTCAATATCGTCGGGATCCACGATCTCCGGCTTCAGATCGATCGCGAGGATCTCCTTCTTGCCGTTGATCTTCACGGAAACAACTCCGCCGCCCGCCGTGATATCGTATTCTCTTGCATCAAGCTCTTCCTGCTTGGCGGCAACCTCCTCCTGCGTTTTCTGCACCTGACGAAGCAGTGCCTGCATATTCTGAGGGCCTCCGCCCATGCCCTTCGGGATATTTGCTCTCATGTTCAATCTCCTTTATAATAATGTAGTTTTTATTCTTCCGCCGCCTCAATGATCTCATCGAAGGACGACTTGCTTTGACTTTCCAATATCTCCAAGATCAACGATCCCTCGGATATCTCCTTTTTCATTGCGAGCGACAATGCAGCGCGCAAACGCTCCTTGCCTCCATTTGCGGAAACCATATTCAATGCGAACTGGCTTTGGAACCGCACGATCACGCTTCCATCCTCTGCGGAATAAGCATTGGCCGCACGGCAGAAGGACGACATCACGGGATCCGTCATACCAACCCGCTCCACAGCCTCCATCCAATTGCGCAAGGGCCGAAGCACTCTTTTGGCTGCAGGCTCAGGGGAAACGGCAGGAGGCTCGACCGTAGCCGCCGGAACGCGCGACTCCACCGCCGCCTCCGATCGCTTTTCATCGGGCACCGATGCTTCTGCGGCCAATGGCGCCGAAGCGAATTTCCCCATCGCTAAGGCATCCTCCAGCTTTGCAATGCGGGAAAGCAAAGCCTCATTGGATTGATCCAGCGCCTCATCGCACATCCTCACCAGCGTGAATTCCGCCGTGATCCGCTTCACCGCGTTGGATCTGAGCATGGTTTGATGAGCCTGATCCAACAGCTTACAATGATAGAGCAAGGTCTCCTTGCGGAATCTTGATGCAAGAGCTCGGAGCTCCTCGGCCTCATGGTCGGTCAAATCCAGATAAGCCGACGGATTGGATGCCGTTTTCATCACCAGCATATCGCGATAGAAGGAGATCAGATTCTGCCAGAACACGGCAAGATCCTTGGAGGAACGAACCACCTCCTCGATCTCTCCGAAAATACGATCGAAATTCTGATCGGCCCCCGCCGCCACGACCGCCGCCATAGAGCCGCGCCCCGTGGTACCAACCGATTCGTTCA
>JAZRCQ010000141.1:0-5033 GCA_045659845.1 Eubacteriales bacterium | reverse complement strand
CTGGAGGAGCTGGATGAAACCGGCTTTCTGGAGGAGGACTACGCCATTGCCCCCTCCGTAACGCTCACGCAGGCCGATGTGCGCGCCGTGCAGCTGGCAAAGAGCGCCGTTTGCGCAGGCATCCGCACGCTTCTGGAAAAGGGCGGGCTTGCCGCCTCCGACATTGCCGAGCTGACCGTGGCGGGAGGCTTCGGAAGCAAGCTGGATCCCGCCTCTGCCGCTCGCGTGGGGCTCTTCCCCGCCCGGCTTCGGGAGCGCATGAACGCCATCGGCAATGCCGCGCTCACGGGAGCCTGTCTCCTTTTGCTGGATCGCGGGCAGCTGCCAAAGGCCGAGGAGATCGCGCGGGAGGCCACCACCGTGGAGCTTTCCTCCGATCCCGTATTCACCGGTCATTTTGTGAACGAGATGCTGTTTCCCGCGCCTTAATCCGCATAATCCCCTCCTCTTCCGCGCATACTGTCACGGAAAAGGAGGGGATCTTTATCTGCACAGCCATTGCTTTTACGTCCGGCGACCGCTATTTTGGTCGCAATCTGGATTGGGAACAGGGATTCGGGGAAGGTGTCACGCTCACGCCCCGTCGGTTCCCTTTGCGCTTCCGCACTCTGCCGCGCACCGATCAACATCATGCCTTTCTCGGCATGGCACGGGTGGCAGGGGGCTTCCCGCTTTATTTCGACGGGGTGAACGAGCACGGTCTCGCCGTGGCAGGGCTTCGGTTCACCGAGGCACGCTACGCCCCCGCCGAAGCGACGGGGCTTGCCTCTTTTGAGGTGATCCCCTATCTCCTTGCAGTCTGCAAGGATCTTTCGGAGGCAAGAGAGGCGCTTCGCGCCCTGCCGATCACGAGCCTGCCCTTTGCGCCCGATCTGCCGCCCTCTCCTCTGCATTGGATGCTGGCAGATGCCACGGGAGCACTGACGCTGGAGGTGACCGAGAGGGGCACATCGCTATCCGAAAACCGCCCCGAGGTGCTTGCCAACGCGCCGGGGCTTGCCAAGCATCTGCAGGCCTTGGAGGGGCTCTGCATCCGCGAGCCTCTTTTGGAGGGACTCCCGGGCGACTTCACCTCTCTCTCCCGTTTTTCCCGCGCCGCCGAGCTTCTGCGCCGCGCCGAACGTCCCGATTCCGATTGGGGCTCGGTGAATCAGGTGCTGCATCTGCTCTCCGCCGTGGAGCGGCCGCGTCTGGCGGACTCGCCTCATCACACACGCTACGTTGCCTGCGCGAACCTCACGAGAGGCACATATTATTACAAGACCTACGAAAGCCCCACCGTTGCCGCCGTGCGCCTCCACGCCTCGGATCTGAATGCCGCAGAGCTATCGCTCTATCCGCTGATCACCGAGCCCCATATCCTTTGGGAGCCGTAGCTCACAGCGTTCCCGTGATCTGCAGAACGGAGGTGCCGGGCGTTACGCTGTAGGAGCCGTCAAGCTCCTGCGTAAAGGTGGCGGCAGGCACGGTGATCGCCCCGGGGAGCGTAGTGAAGTCCCCCGTGGCGGCATTGTAGGAATATCCCGTTCCCTCAGCCAGCGGCAGGCCATTGAAGGTGACGGAGGAGATGGTGAGGATGGGATCGAAGGTGTCGGAGACCACGGCATCGTCGGTGGCAACCACGGCGGTGTTGCCGCGATTGGCGATCTCAAAGGTGTAGGTCAGCGGCTGATCCTCGGTCACGGTGGTGGGAGAGAGTGCCTTGGTGATGGTCAGATCGGGCTCAGCGGCGGCAGTGACGGCGGCGGTGGCGGTGGCGGCGGCATCACAGCCGTCGATCGATGCGGTGTTGGTGATGGTGCCGCCAAGCTCCGGGGAGGCATAGCGGTTGACCTCTGCCTCGTAGATCACCACGGCGGTACCGCCAACGGGCAGAGCAAGCGTGAAGGTGAGAGGTGCCTCGTCGGTAACAGCGGCAGCCGTGAGAACGCCGTTGACAAAGGCCGTCAAGCTTCCGCTCACATAGGTGAGAGGGGCCGTTCCGCCGTCGGCACCGAGATCATCGGTCACGGTCAGGGAAAGGGGCGATGCACTCACGTTCACAAGGGCGAGCGCGTAGGTGAGGGTGTCGCCGATGGAATAGGTGGGGTTGAGGGCGGTCTTCGTTACGGTGATCCCACTATTGATGGTGCCCGTTACGGTGTTGGAATCGGTGACTCTGCCAAGATAGGTCAGAGTGGCTCGATTGGTGAAGATTGCCATATTGGTTCTCCTTTTTCGTTTTTTTGGGGACGCTCCTGCATCCCGCTATCAGTTTATGTCGAATTGTCCCGAACGGTTGACAATCCAAGGGAAATATGGTATACTGATGAAAACGGAAAAAGGAGACTCCACACCATGAAACGACCGCTTCTGATCGGGATCGCAGGCGGCACGGGATCGGGAAAAAGCACCTTCGCCGAGGGGCTTCGCCGCCGCTTCCCCGCCCACGTAACCGTGATCTCCTACGACAACTACTATCGCCCGCAGGATCACCTCCCCATGGAGGAGCGCCTCAAAACCAACTACGATTGCCCCGACGCGCTGGACACCGATCTGCTGGTGAAGCATCTGCGGGAGCTGAGCCGCAACGAGACCGTGGAGATCCCCTCCTACGACTTCCGCATCCACACCCGCACCCCCGAGGGAAAACGGGTGGAGCCCACCGCCGTGATCATTGTGGACGGGATCCTCACCTTTCACGATGCCCGCCTGCGGGAGCTTTTCGATCTGAAGATCTTCGTGGACGGCGATGCCGACGAGCGCATCCTGCGTCGCCTTTCCCGCGATGTGGCCGATCGGGGCCGCGATGTGGACGGCGTGATCGCCCAGTATCTCTCCACCGTAAAGCCCATGCACGGCATCTACGTGGAGCCCACCAAGCGCTATGCCGATCTGGTGGTGAACGGCGGACGAAACGAAACGGCGCTGGAGGTGATCGCATCCCGGATCAGCCGCTGGGTGGAGGAGGCCTGAGCTTCCTGCGGCAAATCCCCCTTTTCTCTTGACAATCGGAAGAAAATATGGTATAATCCATTGATATCGCAAAAGGAGGAGACACCATGGCAAAGATCAAATGGAAGGGCGGCGCCCTGCTGGCTCCCGTGCCCCCCGCGCTGGTGACCTGCGCGCTGGGCGAGGAGAAAAACCTGCTCACCGTGGCCTGGACGGGCATCGTGAACACCCAGCCGCCGAAAACCTACGTTTCCATCCGTCCCTCCCGTCATTCCCACCGTCTCATCAAGGAGAGCGGCGTGTTCGCCATCAATCTCACCACGAAGGAGCTGGTGCGCGCGGCCGATTGGTGCGGTGTTCACACCGGTGCCAAGGTGGATAAATTTCAAAAATGGGGACTCAAGACCGAGCCCGCCTCCGAGATCGACTGTCCCCTGCTTTCCGACAGTCCCCTTTCGCTGGAATGCCGCGTGACCGACGTGATCCCAATGGGCACCCACGATATGTTTCTGGCCGACATCGTTGGCGTGAGCGTGGAGGAGGCTCTGCTGGATCAGAACGGCAAGCTCCATCTGGAGCGCGCGGGCCTTGCCGCCTATGCCCACGGCGATTACTATGAGCTGGGGCGCCGCCTCGGCAGCTTCGGCTTCTCGGTGGCAAAAAAGAAAAAGGCTCCTCCGAAAAAGAAATAACCCATTCTCATTTTTCATTGATAACAATTGCTTGGCGACACGCGCCAAGGAAAGGATACTCTGCAATGCAACTCTATAATTCTCTTTCTCACACCAAGGAGGAATTCGTTCCCCATGAGCCCGGCAAGGTGTCGATGTACACCTGCGGCCCCACCGTTTATCACTTTGCCCATATCGGCAATCTCCGCACCTACATCATGGAGGACATCCTCGATCGCTACCTCCGCTATTCCGGCTACGACGTCACCCGCGTGATGAATATCACCGACGTGGGCCATCTCACCTCCGATGCTGACAGCGGCGAGGACAAGATGCTCAAGGGCGCCAAGCGCGAAAAGAAGACCGTGATGGAGATCGCCGCCTACTACACCGATTGCTTCTTTGAGGATTGCAAGAAGCTCAATATCCGCCGCCCCGAGGTGGTTCAGCCTGCCACGGGATGCATCGACGATTTCATCCGCGTGATCTCCTCCCTGCTGGAGAAGGGCTATGCCTATGAGGCAGGCGGAAATATCTATTTCGACACCTCCAAGCTCAAGCAATACTACGTATTCCACAATTTCGAGGAGGAGGATCTGGCCGTTGGCGTCCGCGAGGGCGTGGAGGAGGACGGCAACAAGCGGAACAAGGCCGATTTCGTGCTTTGGTTCACCAAGTCCAAGTTCGACGATCAGGAGCTGAAATGGGAAAGCCCTTGGGGCCTCGGCTACCCCGGCTGGCATATCGAATGCTCCTGCATCAGCATGAAAAATCTGGGCGAGTATCTCGATATCCATTGCGGCGGCATCGACAATGCCTTCCCCCATCACACCAACGAGATCGCGCAGTCCGAGGCTTATCTCGGCCACAAGTGGTGCAATTATTGGTTCCACGTGCTGCATCTCAACACCAATTCGGGCAAGATGAGCAAGTCCAAGGGCGAGTTCCTCACGGTCTCCCTGCTGGAGTCCAAGGGCTATGATCCCATGGTCTACCGTATGTTCTGCCTCCAGTCCCACTATCGTAAGTCGCTGGTGTTCTCCTATGAGAATATGGACAACATGAAGATCGCCTACAACAAGCTGGTGGCTCGCATTGCCCAGCTCAAGGACGGCGAGCCCGTGAACGAGGCCGTGTTTGAAGAGCAGAGAGCCGGCTTCGTGAAGGCGCTGGACAACGATCTGAACACCTCCTTGGCCGTGACCGCCATCTACGATGCCCTCAAGGCCGATGCCAATGATGCCACCAAGCTGGCACTGATCCGCGAATACGACAAGGTGCTTTGCCTCAACCTCATCGAGGCCGCAGAGGCTCTGCGCACCGCCGCCCCCGCCGCCGATGCCGAGCTGACCGCTCGCATTGAAGCCATGATCGAGGCCAGAAAGGAAGCCAAGAAGGCCAAAAACTATGCCGAGGCCGACCGCATCC
>JAZRCQ010000140.1:0-1519 GCA_045659845.1 Eubacteriales bacterium | reverse complement strand
TCTACCACAGGAGGCTCTTTTTTTCAATTGTCCGTTTTTAACGGACTTGTGCAATTTCCCGTCTCTTTTTATGCTCCGGCGGCGAACCGATCAGAAGCGATAGATCTCGCCGGTCTTTGCGGAGGTGTAGAGTCCCTCCAGGATGCGGGTGACGCAATATGCCTGCTCGGGGAGGGTGAGGGGATCGGTGTCGTTGCGGATGGCCTCGATCCAGAGACGTGCCTCTCTGTCGGCCGCGCTCTCTCCCTTTTTGCCTTCGTTGAAGGCTACGCCGCCGGCCTTGAAGTCAACGGTCTCCACGTATTGACGGTCGTGCTTGACGCCGTTGATGCGAACGCCTCCCTCCATGTCGGCTCCTGCCTTGGTGCCGCAAAGAGTGGTGACGGCCTCACGAACGTCCAGTGAGTTCAGCGCCCATGCCGATTCCAGCACGATTGTGGCACCGTTTTCCATAACGATGAAGCCGAAGGCGGAATCCTCCACCGTGAATTTTTCGGGATCCCAGTTGCCCCACATATTGCCCTGATCGCGGTCGGCATTCAGCTTGTGATAGGTGGTGCCAACGCAGTAGGCGGGGCGATAGTTGTTCATCATCCACAGGGTGAGATCCAGCGCGTGGGTGCCGATATCGATGAGAGGACCTCCTCCCTGCTCGTATTCATTGAGAAACACGCCCCAGGTGGGAACGGCGCGGCGACGGATGGCCGTTGCCTTCGCATAGTAAATCTCTCCCAGCGTGCCGTTTTCGGCCTCGGTCTTCAGATAGGTGGAGTCGGGGCGGAAGCGGCTCTGATAGCCGATGGTGAGCTTTTTCCCGGTGCGCTCGGCCGCATCCAGCATCTTTTTTGCTTCGGTGCTGTTGATGGCCATGGGCTTTTCGCACATCACGTGCTTGCCGGCCTCCAGCGCATCCACGGTGATGAAGCTGTGGGAGCGGTTTGGCGTGCAAACGTGCACCACGTCGATGGTGGGATCTGCCAGCAGCTCCTTGTAGTCGGTGTAGACCTTGGCATCCTTTGTGCCGTAGGTCTTGGCGGCCTTCTCGGCGCGCTCGGGGATCACGTCGCAGAAGGCCACCATTTCCACGCCGGCCACCTTCTTCAGGGAGGGCATGTGCTTACCGTTGGCAATGCCGCCGCATCCGATGATGCCGATCCGAATTACTTTTTCCATGATCTTTTCCTCTTCGGATTACGGGAAGATGTTTTTCTCGATATAGCCGGCCTCGTCGGTGATGAGACGAACCTTCGGGCAGCCAACGGGGAAGCGATAGGCGGGAGCCACAAAGCGGGTGGCATTGCGGATCACGGTCTGCACCTCGGGCACCTTGAAGGTGGGGAAGGTCTCATGGCCGGGCTGGAAATAGAAGATCTTGCCGTTGCCGCGCTCATAGAGGCAGCCGGAGCGGAAGGCCTCGCCGCCGGAATAGCTTCCGAGGAAGAGGAGCTTATCGGGGGTGGGGATGGTGAAGGGCTCGCCGTAGGTTTCCTCATGCTCCAGCGTGAAGAAGCGGTCGATG
>JAZRCQ010000139.1:0-6544 GCA_045659845.1 Eubacteriales bacterium | reverse complement strand
TGGAAGCCGGAACGCTCCGGATTGAGTGCTTGCTGTCCGAGTGCCCCCCTCCGAGAGGGAGGGGGACCACGGAGTGGTGGAAGGAGCCTGCGCGACGATAGAATGCAGCTCCACCTTACACAGGGGAGCCTTTCGTTTGTACGGTGGTTCTAACTGATATTTTGCGAAAACATTGAGGACAGTCGATAAGGCTCGGCCCTGCCGCCGTTTACGGGCGGAGGAAGCAAGGCTGAAAAGCAGAAAGGCCGCCGCTCATGCGGTGGCCTTCGCGATGAAACAAGCTCCCCCGCAGAGTTGCCTCTGCGGGGGATAAATCGGTTATGAGATTTTCTTAAATAATGCCGCCGCCGTATTCCACTTCGTCAACATTTCCGAAATCGCAAAGTCCGCCATCGGAGAGAGTGAGAATATCCTCAAGGCTGATCAGAGTCAGCTCCGCAACGGGAGAAACATAAATATTTTTCATGCCTTTATCCACCTTTCTTCAAATTAAGCGGCAATGTCAGCAGCGGTAACGGTCACCTGAGCAGTCTTGCCCCAAGTTACGTTGCCTGCGGCGTCAGCCGTCCAAGGCTTCACGTGGAGAACGGGAAGCTCGGTTGCAGGAACGCCCTTGAGCACCAGCACGATAAAGCCCTTGCCGTCGCCGGCCTCCTCCACGCCGTCACCGGCCTGCAGAGAGGTGTAGTAGCGGGAAACCTCAACATCGTATTCGTTCCACTTGCCGCGAAGCTCCTTAATGGTACCGTCCGAATTGAACTGGTTGTCGGTATCGTAATACTTAGTTTTTCCATCCTTAACATACGGGAAAGCAACGCCGGAGGTCAGCACGATTCCGGCAGCGTCCACGGTGTTGTCGATCTTGGCGATCACGCGAATGTCATACACTGCGGTCTCAACGTCATTAATGGTCTTGGTGTAAGGTCTGTACTGAACGCCCTCGTAGAGATCAGCCTTTGCAGCCTTGGTCTCCTCGGAGATCTGGCCCTTCACGTCATCCAGAGTCAGAGCCTTGTTGTAAACCTTGAGGCACTCGAAGGCCATCGTGCCGCCTCTTGCAAGGGGGGTATCACCCTTACCGATGGTGATACGGTTGATGGCTGCAAAGCCGTTGGCAAAGCCAACGTCGGAAACAGCTTTAGTGAATGGAGATTCCACCCAAGTCTTACCACTGTCCATAGAGTACATGAAGTTGAATTTCCAATTGGTTCCGTCGAACTTCACGGATGCAGCATAGCAAATCGTCTCACCGGGGATAATATTCGCAATGATGCTGTCGTTGTTATTTCCGTCCTTAGTGGTATAGTACTGCGCATATCTGGTGGTCAGATGCTGCACACCGTCGGTGTGATAGCTTCCCGACTCGCGGTCATCGATCGCATAGGCACGAACGAGGTGGCGCTGCCTATTGCCCTTCTCGGTGTTGAATGCACGAACGTGCAGGAAATCATTCCAAGAGGTCATCCATCCGAGCATCTCTGCCTCAAAGTAGAAGGTCAGCTCGGTGGCACCAACGATATCGGTGTTGTCGGCATCGATCAGGATCTCGCCTCTATCATTGGCATCAGTGGAAATGAAGAGTCTGCCGCCTTCAACCTTGGTGAGCTCAGCCAGCTCGGTATCAAATTTTGCTCCGGCCTGCGTCCACTGAGCGATGTCGGAAACGAGGCTCATGCTCTCGTCGGAAGCGCCTGCGGTTGCCTTGTCCTTCAGAGGCTCGTTGCCCTCAAAGTCGATGTCAACAACGAGGTTGTCTGCGATTCCTTCTGCGGAAACGGGGGTGATGAGGAGTGCGCTTGCCAGCATCAGAACGGCAAGCAGACTGCATAAGATTTTTTTCATGTGTCTTCTCCTTTTCATAATGGAATTTTATTAAGCGCGGACAATTCCCGTTCCTCACGCGGCAATTCTCCGTTTGCTTCTCGTTCAATCTCCAAATTGCACAAACAATTTTAGAGTTTGTACTCCATTCTACCACTTTGATCACAAAAAAACAAGAAACAATACTAAAGAAAAAGAGGTAAAATTCTTCAAATAATGGCAGAAACAACAAAAGAATCGCAGAGTTTTAGGTGATTATGTCAAAAAGAGGGTTTATGCCGCGTCGCCGCGAGGCGGTAGGGTTGTCCTTGCAAAGCCTTCGCTCGCTAAATAGCCTCCCCTGTGTATAGGGTAAGGCGCAAAGCGCCGACGAATTTGCCTGCGGCAAAGTTCGCGGTGGCACGGCTTGCCGTGACGGAAGGGTTGTTCTTCTATAAGGTTTTAACTCGTTAGAAAACAACCCTTCAGTCGCCTGCTCGGCGACAGCTCCCCTTTAAAAAGGGGCGCCTTCCAGAATGCGGTGCCTCTAACTAGGATTTTGCGTAATTTTTAAGTTAGAAATCTAAACTTCAAAGCTCATGCTTTCTAAACCAGCCTCCCCTGTGTAAGGGGAGGTGCCGAGCTTTGCGAGGCGGTAGGGTTGTCCCTGCAGAGCAAAAACTCCTTAGTTCACAACCCTTCAGTCGCCTGCTCGGCGACAGCTCCCCTTTAAAAAGGGGCGCCTTTTGTGGTGCGGTGCCTCTAATTAAGAATCTGCAACATTTTAGAGTTAGAAAACTAAATTGCAAAGCCGTCGCTCGCTAAATAGCCTCCCCTGTGTAAGGGGAGGTGGATCGCGCAAGCGAGACGGAAGGGTTGTCCTTGCAAAGCAAAAACTCCTTAGTTTACAACCCTTCAGTCACCTATCGGCGCCAGCTCCCCTTACACAGGGGCGCCTTTTTTTATACTCTGCCTCCGATGATTATTCCGCGAAAATATTAAAGTCAGAAAACAACCCTTCAGTAGTGAAACGTTAGCTCCGCCTTGCACAGGGGAGCCTTTTTATGCCGTGCCTTCGATTTTAATTTAACAAACCCATTGAAGTCAGAAAACAATTGACAAGAGGCGTGGGGTGTGCTATAATAAGAGCCGAAAAAAACGCATCCCCTCAAACAAGATCCATCCGATCAAACACAAGGAGAAAAACCGTATGGCAAATTCCAAAACCGCTCCCAAGCTTTCGGCCAAGCAGCTGCTTGCCGAATACGCCGTGATCACCTTCGGCGCCGTGCTGGCCGGCGTGAGCATCTTTTTCTTTATGCTTCCCAGCCACGTGGCCGTTGGAAGCGGCTCGGCGCTGGCCATGGTGCTGAGCAACTATCTGCCTCTCCCCGTTTCCGCGATCTCTCTGACACTCAACGTTTTCCTGCTGATCCTCGGCTTTTTCCTGATCGGCCCCGAATTCGGCGGAAAAACGGTGTATGCCTCCATTCTCGTGCCCGTCACCATCGGCGTGTTTGAGCGACTCCTTCCCGATTTCCAATCCTTCACGCAGGATCCCCTTCTGGACGTGCTTTGCTACATCCTCGTGGTTGGCATCGCCATGGCCATCCTCTTTTCCAAAAACGCCTCCTCGGGCGGCCTCGACATCGTGGCTAAGATCATGAGCAAATATCTGCGCATGGATCTGGGCAAGGCCGTTTCCGTTTCGGGCATGGCCGTGGCCCTCTCCTCCGCCGTTTGCTACGACACCAAGACCGTGGTGCTGAGCGTGCTGGGCACCTATTTCGGCGGCTTGGTGGTGGATCGCTTCATCTTTGGCCTCAATATCAAGCGCCGCGTTTGCATCATTTCCGAGCATCTCGACGAAATCGTGGACTTCCTGCTCCACGAGCTGCACAGCGGCGCCACCATCAATGAGATCATCGGCGCCTACGAGCGCACCCCCAAGCAGGAGGTGATCGCCATTGTGGACAAGCATGAGTTTCGCCGCCTGATGGACTACGTTCGCCGCTTGGATCCCAAGGCCTTTGTGACCGTTTATTCCGTGAACGAGATCCGCTATCAGCCCAAAAGCCGATCTCTCCCGCCCAAAAACTGAAAACGGAATGGGTCGATAATGCCATGAATCGGCGTTATTTTTCAATGTGCAGCGATCGCATTCCATGATATAATGGGAGCATCATATCAAACCAAGGAGCTTATTATGCTGAAACGTGTTCTTTTGTTCCTTCTTTCCGGGCTCTTCTGCCTTTCCGCAGGAGCCTGCGGTGCCAAGTCCTCCGACGGCACCGCCGAACCCACCGAGTCCCCCTCTGAGTCCCCCTCCGCAACCTCCGCTCCCATCGACGAGATGATCCCCTACGAATGGAAGCAGGATCCGCCCAAGTCCCTCAAGATCCTCGCCGTTGGCAATTCCTTCTCCGTGGATGCCATGGAATACGTTTATCAGATCGCGAAAAGCGTTGGCGTGGAGGAGATCGTGCTGGGCGACCTTTATATCGGCAGCTGCACGTTGGAAACCCATGCCAAGCACTCCGCGCTGAACGACGGTGCTTATAAGTACTATAAAAATTCCACCGGCACTTGGACCACCACCGACGGCGTTTCCTTCATGGAGGGGCTCAAGGACGAGGATTGGGATTATATCACCGTTCAGCAGAGCAGCAAGGTGGCAGGCTTCCCCGAAACCTACGGCGTTTATCTCACCCAGCTGCTGGACGATATCCGCAGAGAAAAGACCAACCCCAACGCGCAGATCTTCTACCACATGACATGGGCCTCCCAAGGCGGCTACACTGCCTCCTTCTTTAAGGAAAACTATCAGAGCAGCCAAAAGAAAATGTATGAAATGATCGCCGCCGCCACCCAACAGGAAGTTTTGCCCGAAACACGCATCGTTGGCATCATCCCCAACGCCACCGCCATTCAGAACGCCCGCTCCAGCTTCGTTGGAGACAATCTCACCCGCGACGGCCATCACCTCAGCTACACCCTCGGCCGCTACGTGGCCGGCCTCACCTTCTTCTCCGCCATCACGGGAATCAACCCCGAGCGCGTGACCTACGTGCCCTCCCCGGTGATCACCCCTGCCGTGCAGGCCATGGCCGTTTCCTCGGTGCAGGACGCGATGCAAACGCCCTTCCGAGTGACGCCCTCCGAGCATCGGAACGGCACATGGTCCGACACCGATCCCAATTTCAACAAGGTGGTGAACGCGGAGGATTGCTACGACTCCGACGCTATGCTGGCCGCCGGCATCGGCATCGACCTCTCGAAATATAAGGTGCTTGAATACGCGTATCTGGAGAACGCCTTCTACTATTGTCTCAAAAACAGTCAGGTGACCTACGCCGCCTCCACCGCCGATGCCTACCACCAAAACGTTTGCACGGCGAAGATCTACACCAAGTCCGAAATTCCCGAGGGCTCGGTGATCATCTGCGATCTCGGCTGGCAGTATCGCCCCGAAATGTGGGTGAACACCGCGCAGAAGGCCGACGTTCGTCCGCCCATCACGACTGCCGCGGTGACCGTTCTCGATGCCGCCTTCTGGGGCAACAACCAATATCTGGCATGGAACATCTCCTCCGCGCCCAAGAGCGACATTTCCGCCTTCTATGCGGCCGCCGCCTCCCATGTGCGCGTGTACGTTCCCGTTTCCAAATAAAAAAGGATCCCTGCGGAGCAGCCCTCCGCAGGGATCCTTTTCCGTTCGTGAGTGAATCGCCTTATTCCACTTCCACCACGCCGTTTTCGCAAACGGTCACCTTCATGCCATCCTTGACGTACTCCAAGAACTCCTCGCCCAAGGAATCCACCACGGGCATGGAAACGCCGTCCACCCAAACGTCGGCCAACACCGCTCCTGCGGCGGCCAGCGAATCGATGTGGCTTGAAAACAGCATGCAGGCAGGGTTCTTCTGCATGGAGCAGGCACAGTAAAGCACCAGTCCACCCGTGGTGGAGCCGATGGTTTGCGGCAGGCAAAGAGCCTTGCCGATGAGAGGCTTTCCGTGCAGCTCCTCGTTGTTTTGGTCACCGCACTTCACCTCCTTATCTCCGAACTGCAGAGCCATCTGGAAGGAGGCCAGCGTGTTGAAGCCCTGCTTGGTGACCACGGCCTCGGCGGTGACGGTGCCGGGGGTGATCACTCTTCCCTGAAATCTCTTCATATCAGTTTCCTCCCTTCGTGATGCAGGCGAGGATCTCCTCGTCGGTGTAGTATCTTGCGCTGGTGTAGGTGCGCAGCTTATTGGACGAGGTGATCACGGGCATCTTCTTGCAAAGCGGATTGTTCATATACATCAAGGGGCAGATATAGGAGGTGATCACACCCGTGGCCTTGAGGCGAGGGGCATACTCCGAGGCATTGAAGGCCTCCAGCACCTTGGGAGCGGCGGTGAGAACGGTTGGGATCAGAACTCTCTTATTGCCGCTTTCCTTCAGACCTGCCTCGATGCGGTCGGTCCAGTCCTGCAGCTGGCGGAGGGAAAGATGGGGGCATCCAACAAAGCAAAGCTTGGGAGCCGCATCCGCATTTTTCCACATCACGGGATAGCCCTTCTGCACGCGCTCCAGCTCGGCATCGTCGATGATATATTCTCTCGCGCCCTCGGCGATCAGGCTCTCGCCCTGCTCCACCGCCTCGGGAGTGAGATTGGCGATATGGTAGAGCCCCACCGCGCCGTTGGAGGCCGTGGCCGCGCCGAAATCCTTGAGATAGGCGCAGGCATCGTCGGTC
>JAZRCQ010000138.1:0-3744 GCA_045659845.1 Eubacteriales bacterium | reverse complement strand
GCATAAGGAAGCGCCCCGAACCCGCGCAAGGGGGGTTGCGCTGGGGGATTGGACGCGCGCTCCATGGAGCATCACGCCAAGCTCAGAAAAGCTTTATGAAAATTGCAATTAGTTCCAGTTGCCGAAGTCGAGGCCATCCATATCGGAAAGGTTACCCTCGTTCTCAAGGCTCAGGCCGGAGGTGCGGATCAGCTCCTCCTCGCCAAGGGAAACAATGCTGATTTCAGGAATCTGATAGTTCTTCATGTTCTGTTCCTCCTTATCACATCAAATTCGGATCAAACCACGGGAGCGCCGTTGGTGTAGGTGGCGGTCACGGTCTCGCCGTAATAAGTAAAGCCTCCATCCACGGTGCAGAAGGGTCTGACGGTGAACACAACGGTTCCGGTGGTGGGAACATTGGTGATCGGCAGAGCAATGATGTAGCCGCCGGTCTTCTCGAAGGTAGCAACGGTGATGGTGTCATCGCCTGCTTTGATCGAGTTGTAAACAGTGGAGGTGGTCACAGTCTTGGTGGACTTTGCAACGCCCTCGTAGGTTGCGGAGATCTCAAAGCCAACAGCGGAATAGGTGTCCAGTTCAGCCTCGGTCACATTAAGGTGTGCCAAGAAACGAACGTCGATGTTGGAGCCGTTTGCCTTTTCCTGATTGCCGAGAATGCTCACGGTATCGGTGGAATAGGGAGTGGTGGAAGCCAGAGATGCGATTGCAGTCTCGGGAAGAACGGTGTCGTAGAGACGAATCTCATCGTACTCAACATTTGTGCCACCGGAGGTAAGAGCATCCCCCTTACTATTTGTCTTACCGGTAGCGGATTTTCCAAGGATAATCGCGCTGCTGGGCTTTACCGAAACCGCAGCATCTGTCGTAGAAACTGTATTTACATCCACGGTATAATTTGTTCCGTCCATGGAAATGTAGGTCTTAACCGTGGTCGTCTCATTGCCAATCTCAAAGGTCACAGCCACATGAACCCATTCACCGGAGGTCTGAGCAGTAGCTGCATTCGGAAACTTAAATCTTCCTACGTTGGCAGTTGTAGCCTTATTACCTGCACCACCATCGTGAGAGTAAAGCGTATCACTACTATTCGCCTTCAACCAATAACGGAACGTTCTAAGCGCGGTGAACACATTCACAGTAGTACCGTCATCAGCTTTGTCGGCAAGACGGTAAGACAGGTACAATGTTTTCCCATTCATGTTGGAAAAATCTCCGGAATTGGGAATCGTGATGCAAGAGCCGGGATCATCAAAAACAATCGCATAGCCATTTTCTGCGGTTGCATTTTCGTTGAAGGTCAGGGGTTCAGCAGTACCCTTCTGAGCCTGATCCCCCTCAGCATCAGCTCCTTCAAAGTTGTACCAAGACACCAGATTGTCGTCGTAGTTGTTGCTCACCTCGGCTGCAGCAGGCATAGCTGCCATGGCAACGCTTGCCACGAGAAGTGAAAGAACGGTGAGAAAACTAATAATTCGTTTCATAATATACTCCTTTCATATTGAAACGCTTCGGAGAAGTCTGATTTTTAGAAACTTCTCTCGATAGTACAAGCATTATACCAAATCAAAATGCAAATTTCCATGAAAAAATATTCCCTCTATATGGCATAATCAACACAAAAGCAACCCGCTCCAACGAGCAGTCTATAAAAATCGGTCGTGTCTGCGCAGTTGCAAACACGACCGTAGGAAAAATCGATCAGGATTTCCCTCCGCAGGAGCCCTTCCCGCCGGAGGAGCAGGAGGTGCAATAGGGGCACCCCACGCATTTTTTTCCTTTCTTCTTGGCTCGGATCAGATAGAGAACGGCCAACCCAACCGCAGCCAGCACCGCCGCAACGGCGATCCAATCCGCTCCGCTCATGCGCTCTGCCTCCTTCTTTCACGGTCTGCCCGCAGGATCAGCACCGCAAGGATCACTCCGAACGCACCTACGATTTCCCATCCAACCACCGGCATCCAAAGCGAAGCAAAGCCCGCGCCCGAGGCCAGCGTTCCGAAGAAATAGGTGAGAAAGGCCACCGTGTAGCCAACGGCCAGCTGCAGTCCCACGCCTGCCAGAAGCCATTTTTTGCTCTTCAGCTCGGCGTTCATTGCCCCGATCGCGGCGAAGCAGGGAGGCGAAAAGAGATTGAACATCAGATAGGCCAACGCCGCCACCTTGGTGATGGCCAGCACGCCCGCCACCTCGGCTCCCGCGCCCTCCAGCATGGCAAGCTCCTCGGCGTTGATCAGATTTTCCAGTCCCACAAAGCAGACCGCCAACGTTCCAACCACATTTTCCTTGGCGATAAAGCCGGTGATCACCGCCGCCGCCAGCTGCCATGCCACCACGCCAACGAAGGGTGCGATCAGATAGGCAAAGGGGCCTGCCACCGAAGCAAGAATGGAATCCGACGCCGCCTCAGCAGGCTGAAACCGCCAAGTGAAGCTTTGCATCAGCTGCACCGCGAAGTTGCAAACAAGGATCACCGTGCCCGCCTTAACGATGTATGACCATCCGCGCTGACACATGGAGATCGCCGCCTTTCCCAGCTCGGGAAGCTTATATTCGGGAAGCTCAATGATAAAATAGGATTTTTTGCCGTTGCCCGTGATGCGGTTCACCAGAAGCGCGCTCAAGAAAATGATGAAGATGCCCATGAAGTACATCAAGGTGCCAACCCAGGAGGCCTCCCCGAAGAATGCGCCTGCAAAGAGAGCGATCACGGGAAGCTTCGCGCCGCAGGGCATAAAGGGCGCCAGCATGGCCGTTGCGCACCGCTCCCGCTCGTTCCGAATGGTGCGGCAGGCCATCACGCCGGGCACGGCACAGCCCGTTCCCACCACGAAGGGGATCACGGATTTGCCCGAAAGACCAACCTTTTTGAAAATGGGATCCAGCACCACGGTGGCTCTCGCCATGTAGCCGCAATCCTCCAGCAGAGCGATGAGGAAATACATCACCATCACCAAGGGCAAAAAGCCGATCACGGCGCCCACGCCGCCGATCAAACCGTCCACCACGAGAGAAGCGAGAAGCGGATTTGCATTCTCCATCAAGCCGCCAACCCGCTCGCCGAAGCTCTCGATCAGCGTGACCAGACCGGGGATCGCCAGCTCGCGCTCCGTTCCCTCCCAAAGGATCAGACCGTTTGCGATCCACTCGCCCAGCCATGCCTGCGAGATCTGAAACACCAAAAACATCACCAGCGCAAAAATGGGAAGCCCCAGCCAGCGGTTTGTGAGGATATCGTCGATGCGGTCCTGCGCATTTCTCTGCCGCGTGAGGCTTCTGCGGGTTTCCACCTCGGCCACCACCTCGTTCACGAAGGCAAAGCGGCGCTTATCGGCCTCGGCAACCGCCTCTCGGCTGCTTTCATCCACGCTTCCCTGACGGTAAGGCGCGGCCTGCTTTCTGCCAACGGCAGAAAACACGGCCTCCATCAGCTCCTTCACGCCTCTTCCCCGCAGGGATGCCGTTTCCACAACGGGGCATCCCAGCCGCTCGGAAAGCAGCTTGGCATGAACGGCGTTTTCCTTCTTTTCATTGGCGTCGGTCTTGTTCAGCGCCACCACCACGGGGATCCCCAGCTCCAGCAGCTGGGTGGTGAAAAAGAGACTCCGGCTCAAATTGGTGGCATCCACCACGTTCACGATCACGTCGGGACGCTCTCTGCGCACGTAGTCGCTGGTGATGCTCTCCTCCGAGGTGAAGGGCGACATGGAATAGGCCCCCGGCAGATCCACCGCGATCAGCTCG
>JAZRCQ010000137.1:0-1893 GCA_045659845.1 Eubacteriales bacterium | reverse complement strand
TCCTAAGCCCGCTTGGCCTCCGACTTGGTGACCGTTTTCATGGGCGCAGGCGCGTAAAGCGAAAGATCGGTGCTCTCCTCCTCGGAGGGCCGCTTTTCGATGGCAGGGCAGACCACGTAGACCTGTCCTCCCTCAGCCATTTGCTTTTCCATGAAGCCGTTCAGCCGCTCCCGATAGGAATCGTCCACGGCGAAGGTGTCCACCCGTTGCCGACCGGGCGGCATTTCATCGATGCGGGAAAGCTCCAGATCTCCGTAGAGGATCAGAGCTAAAGAACGGGGGATGGGGGTTGCGCTCATCACCAAAAGATGGGCGTGGGCGTTTTTTTCGGAGAGGGTGGCTCTCTGCGCCGCGCCGAAGCGATGCTGCTCGTCGGTCACCACCAAGCCGGGGGCATGGAAGGTAACGCCGTCCGAAAGAAGGGCATGAGTGCCGATTACCACGGAAAGCCGCTTGGCGGGATCCTCCTCGGCCAGAGCTTGCTTGATCCTGCGCTTTTCTGCGGCGGGGGTGGATCCGGTCAGCAGGGCGCAGGAAACGTTGAGCTGCTCGAAGTAGGCGGAAAGCTCCTGATAGTGCTGAACGGCCAGAATTTCGGTTGGGGCCATGAGGGCGGCCTGCCTGCCGCTTTGCACGGCGATCAGCATGGCCGCGGCGGCGCAAACGGTCTTGCCGCAGCCAACGTCGCCAACGATCATGCGCCCCATGGGGATCTCGCGCGCCATATCGCGCCGCACCTCCTCGATCACGCGGGCTTGCGCGCCGGTGAGTTGGTAGGGGAGCAAGCGGAGGAGGGGGCTGACGTCGCCCTTCGGGCAGGGAGGTGCTTCATGGGATCGCGTCTGCTTGCGAAGAAGTGCCGCGCCGAGAGCAAAATCGAAAAATTCTTGATAGGCCAAGCGGCGGCGGGCAATGAGAAGATCCTTGGCGAATTGCGGCTCGTGGATGCTTCGCTCGGCGAAGGACAGCGTGCAAAGATTGCGGTGGCGGAGCAGATCGGCGGGGAGGGGATCCTCCTCTCGGCCGCGCAGAAGCTCCAAGGCGGCCGAAACGTCGCGCTCCAGCTGGCGTCGGGTGAGCCCCTCGGTGAGAGGCCAAACGGGGCAGAGATCCTTCAGCATCACGCCGGGGGCAATGGGATCGGCCACGGGAGAGGAGAGGGAGAGCCCGTTTCTGCCAACGCGCTCCAGCTTGCCGAAAAAGCGGAACTCGGAGCCAACGGGGAAGCGATCCTTCAGATAGTCCTGATTGAAATAAACGATCTCGCAGGAGGCCGTTTCGTCGAAGGCGCGAAATTTGAGAAAGCTTTTGTGGCTTTTCAGACGCGCCACACGGGGCTCGGTGGCCACGGTGAGCAGAAAGGAGGCTTTTCCCTCGGGCACCTCGGCCAGTGTGCGGATATGACCGCGGTTTTCATAAGCGCGGGGATAGTGGCAGATCAGGTCTCCGAGTGTGTGGATCCCCAGCCGCTCGTAGCATTGCGCGCGCACTCTTCCCACACCGGGCAAAACGGTGACGGGGGAGAGACGGTTGATCTCTGCGGCCATGGCGGCACCTCCTTCTGAAGCTTTTTTCTCATTATACCCGAAAACGGCCTTCTTGTCAAGGGCTTTTGGAAAGAGGCGCGGCGAAGCCGTGGGGGCGGGTTGGAGAAAATGCCGCGCGGATGAAAAAAGCAGAGCAGAGAGCGCCGAATGCGCTCTCTGCTCTGCTTTTTGGCAGGCGGCTTCTGCCTGCGAGAGGGTGGGCTTATGCCCAGGACATGGTGGTGGGCTTTTCTTCCTCAATGATTACGCCCTTGAGGAAGGAGACCGCCTTGCGAAGTCCCTCATCAATGGTCATCAGGCTGTCCTCATGCTCAATCGAGAGCACGCGGTCATAGCCGCACAGACG
>JAZRCQ010000136.1:0-1768 GCA_045659845.1 Eubacteriales bacterium | reverse complement strand
TGGGGATGGAAACGGCGGCACCGGGGCGGCTGACGGCCAATGCGGAAACGGCGGTGGCGTAGGCAACGGCGGCGTCCACGTCGGCTCCCTCGCAAAGCTTGGTGCAGAGTCCGCCGATGAAGCTATCGCCTGCGGCGGTGGTGTCCGCCACCTTCACGGGAAGGATGTCGCGGTAGGTCACCTCGTTGTCCTGGAGGTAGGCGCAGCCCTGTTTGCCGAGGGTGATGATGGCATTCTTGCAGCCCATCTCCTGCAGGCGGCTCAGCGCGGCGGCGGCGGAGGCACGGTCGGTCACGGTCAGGCCCGTCACCAAGGAGGCCTCGAATTCGTTGGGGATCAGAAGATCCACGTAGCCGTAGAGCGCGGGCTCCACCTCCTTCACGGGAGCGGGATTCACGATCAGAAGGCAATCCTTCTCCTTTGCCATGCGGGCGGCGGCCAGCACGGAGGGCGTGGGGATCTCGTATTGAAGAACCACGGCGTCGGCCCAAACGAAGAGCTCCTCGTTGGCGGCGATCACCTCGGGGGTGACGGCGCCGTTTGCGCCCTCGTCCAGAATGATGTGGTTGTCTCCGCCGCAAACGGTGATCACGGCGGCACCCGTAGGGCCGGGAACGGTGAGAACGTGGGCGGTGTCCACGCCGAAATCGGAAAGATTATTGAGGGCATAGGTGGCTGCGGGATCGGAGCCGACGGCGCCGAGCAGCTTCACGGTGCAGCCCTGCTTGGCCGCGGCCACGGCCTGATTGGCGCCCTTGCCGCCGCAGTTCATGGAAAAGCCGCTTCCCGTGATGGTCTCTCCCAGCTTGGGAAGGCGGGCGGTGTTGATCACGTAGTCCACGTTGATGCTTCCAACCACCAAAATATTCTTGCTCATAGGGTTCTCCTTTTTGCACTGATCGATTTCATCTTAACAGGATAACTTTACCACATTCCTGCCCGTTTGTCAAGACGTTTTTTCGATTTTTGCTCGGGAATCTCGCAGATCGTGTGATGGGGAAGCCTATGCTCGCGGCAGAAGGAGCGGAGCTTGGGGCCGTCGGCGCAGCGGGAGAGCCCCGTGGCGGCCGTGCCGAGCGCATGAGCCAGCACCAATCCGTGAAGCCGCATGGAGAGAACGGCCGTGGCACCGCCGATCCATGCCATGGCCTCCGAGACGTCGCGCGGCAGGGCGAGGATGCCGCCCAGCCGCTCATGCAGCGCGCGGGAAAGCGCAACGTCCGAGCGATCGAGGGGGAGCAGCAGGGGAGCGGCGGTGCCGGCGGGCAGAAGCGGACGAAGCGACTCCGCCAGCGCGTCGGCCTCCTTGGCGGCTCCGCGGGGGAGGATGCAGAAATAGGGCTCTTCCTCGCCCAGCCCCTGCTCCAGGCGAAGGTAGCGAAGGCGGGAGGGGGGCGGAGGCGGGAGGCGGCCGGCCGGATCCTCGGCGCGGCACAGTATGCGCGGATCCAGCCCAAGCTCGGATAAGAGCAGAAGCGAGTCCTCGTCCCGCAGGCTCACGGAGGAGCAGGTGCGCAGGGCGCGGAGCGTGAGCCTTTGGGCAAGCGCGCCGCGCAGAGGACCGATCCCCGCGGCCGGAAGATGGATCTCACAGCCGCAAAGCGCGGCGGCGCGAAGGAGAAAAAGATAGTAGAATAGGGAGCGTTGGCTGGTTTCGTTCTGCAAAAGAGATCCACCGCCCAAAAGCAGGACGTCGCTGGAGCGGAGGGTGCGAAGAATGGCCGCGGGGCTTCGGCGGGAGCGGCAGGGGATGCCGAAGCGGAGGCAA